>CAYJWZ010000001.1:0-43660 GCA_964374055.1 uncultured Candidatus Saccharibacteria bacterium
AAATAGTTCACTGAACCGCTCTTCGACTTCGCTCAGAGCGGTTTTTTCTTTTACCATAATTTTCTCCCCATGTCCCGCTTTGCGGGATCTCGCGTAGCGAGACCTGAGGGGGAGATCAAGAGGGGGTGGGAGCAATAAAAAAGCAGGTCCCTCTTGCGAAGAACCTGCATATGAAAGTGAACAAAATCATTTCCAGTGAACAACTCATCAACCAACCACAACGGCCAGTGCGTGCGCTAACGATAGGCAGAAACAGAGCCGCTTGGCAAGCCGAGCCGGGGAGAGTATGGTGTCATGAGGCTTGTTTCTACCTGTTCTTTCAACGCTTTATAGGGAGGACGAAGCATGTCAAAAAAGCGGATAATTGGGATTATGGCCGCGGCCATTGGAGTGATCGCCTTCGTGACATATTGGACTCTAAAAGCCAGCACCGACGAAGCCGGGGCAGTAATTCTACTGCTGATTGCAGTCATTTGTACGTTGACTGCCCACACCATGGCAGACCTAGCCGCTGCCGAAGAACCCGCCGCCCAAGAAGTGGCCGCGGAAGAATCTGAAAGTTTCCTCAACCAAGGCGACGGCTGAACATCTGGCTCAACGACAACTGACAAGAGCCGATTGAACTGGAAGGGGTTTCTGCGGGCGGTCGAGACTTATCGTAAAAAACTATACTTAAACTAAAACTGCCCTTCGCCCTGGCAGTTTTTTCATAGCCTAATTAAGCCAATAAATAAGCAAAACATTGACAAAACGTCCTAAATGAGTATTATGTAACAGTGTCCTAATCGCCCGTTCTTTAACCATAGGAGGACCTATGGTCCTGTTATTCGTCAGTTTGTTTGCCCGTCTTTGGCAACTGTTTGGCTGCTGCCGAAAACCCAACCCGCTCGACCAGGAAATGGCCGAAATTCGGGCCCAGCACAAAGCTCAACAGGAGACATGGCGACAAAAAGTCGCCTCCGCCCGTCGTCTCCTGACTGGTCCTGATTGGCGTCATCCGGGCGGCAAGCAGGAATTTGTCACCGAGGTGTATGGCGGCAAAGTGCCCACCTATTTGTGGTACGCCATCGGTAATCGCCGACCTTCGGAGGAAGAATCCAGAACTATCGCGGAGTTCTTCTGGGGAAAGGAATTCCCTCCGAACTACACTGACTGGGAGCTTCACCGTTCCCAAAATAGAGGCGTCGGAACTGCCATGCGGATTCGCCATCCTCGACAGTTCGCTGCCGAAATAATTGTCGGCGGCATGCCATGCCCGCTGTACTTGGCAGGGTATGCCGACATGTTCGGCTATGCCGAGGGTGAACCCGCCGCACTATTCCTCAATCTCTACGAGGAGCCCCCGGCCAGTCCGTAAAAACGGCCATGTTCTCTCGAGAGGAGCTCACACCCTGTGATCTCCTCTCCACTTCCCAATCCCGGAACGGTTCCGAGATTGGGATGGTGGAAACCAGCATGTTCCTTTGTTCGTTTCAGGAGGTTCACATGAAAAAGTTTCGTTACCTGGGACTATTGTCACTACTCATGGTTGCTGTGGTGCTAGTCGTTTATGTTTGCCTATGGCATTTCAGGAAGCCCACCTACCCCGTCACTGTGAACTACGCGAGAACCGTGGAGGACATTGCAAAGCACGCCGACTTCTATTTGGACAACTGGTACAGACACCACTTTAACTCTCGCGACATCCCAGTCAAACGCACGGGCATACACGAAGTCACGGTCGAAATCGTTCATTTCAACCGCGAGATCTCGACCGACGAAGCGCTCCGCGAGCTCGACCGGATGGGACTGCGCCCCGCCGATCTTCACGAACTTCTCGCCTATGGCGAGAAGTATCGCAAGCCCGATAGTAGCAAGCCGGTAGCAGCACTCGACTCCTTCTGGGTGTGGCCCGGGTATAACCTGCGCCACTATCCATACCTCGGTGCAGCAACCTTTAGAGGATGGTCAGAGGACACCGGCCATAAGTGCGGTGAAGTGACACTGTACTATCACGAGAACTGGGATAGTATGTTTCGGTTTGCGGCCGTCCGCAAATAACAATTTTGGCCACCATTGGCGAGTCCGCAAGACTCGCCTTTTTCTTGCAAAGCAACAACCCCGCGAATGCGGGGTGAGGCCACTCACACCCCTCACCCTGACCCTCTCCCCGTTAGGGGCGAGGGGAACCAGAGAAGCTTGACACAAACCTTGGGATGCGTATACTTACCAGTTGATCTTTTACAGTGGCGAAGTCGTGCTTTTAGCCCGCCTACGCGAAAGCTACGGCGAGGCAAGGCCTGATCTGTGGTGAGGAGGGGCTCCTGGGCAACACAGGTGGACCAGTTTCGGCTTGTCCACTCTTGAGCCTGGAAAGCTGGTCGTGTATTCCTACTGCTTACGCGACACTTTCCCGCTCAAGCGGGGATACTCCTCGTCACTGATCAGGCTTTGACTTTTCAAGGCCTTGTTCTTTCCTTTTTATGAGCCCCGTCCGAAGGAGCGGGGCGCATCCTGGGCATACGACATCTTTAGTCGCAAGACTTAAAGAACCCGGGAGTGTGCCGGCAAGCTAAAACAGCTTGTCTGTAGACTCCTTGGACGCACTCGACTATTCTTTAGAAGTGCCGAAAACAATCCTCACCCCCAATCAGTATCGCACCCACACCGTGGGCGAATTACGCCAAGACCTTGCCGGACAAACAGTCCGCTTAGCCGGCTGGGTGCATGCGCTGCGAGCGCAAAGTAAAATTATCTTTCTTGTTTTGCGCGATCGCGACGGTGTAGTCCAGACCGTTATTCTGCCTGATAACGCGAGTGTTTTTGCGGCTGCCAAAAAACTTCCCGAAGAATCAGTCGTGACCATTGAAGGCACCGTGGTGGCTGCACCGCAAGCGCCGGGCGGCATCGAAGTGCATGTGCAGCAGCTGGAAATACTTTCAGCCGCTGAACCGCAGTTACCCATACCGATTATCGAAAAGGGTGGCAACGAAACCGACCAGTCGGTTCGCTTGGATTACCGCTGGTTAGATCTACGCAAGCCGCATAAGCTCTTAATTTTTAAGATATGGACTCTTCTTGAAGAAGCATTCCGCGAATATTTCCTCCAACAAAAATTTTTGCAAATTCATTCGCCAAAACTGATGAGCACCCCCAGTGAATCGGGAGCGGAAGTGTTTGCAGTCAAATATTTCGAGCGGTCGGCTTATTTGGCGCAGTCGCCGCAGTTCTATAAACAGATGGCGATGGCCGCTGGTTTTGAGCGAGTGTTTGAGATTGGGCCGGTGTTTCGGGCTGAACCTTCGTTTACCACCCGCCACGCCACTGAATTCACTGGCTTTGACTTTGAGATGTCATTTATTAGGTCCCCTCAGGAAGTGATGTCAATGTGGGCCGAGGCAATTACTCATATCCTGCAGCGGGTAGCCGGGGAATATGGCGAACGTATCAAACAGACATACGGCGTTGCTGTGGTTGTACCCACCCTGCCCTTTCCGCAAATGACTATGGCGGAAGCCAAAGCGCTTTTAGCCAAACACAATATTCAGAGTGAGCGCGCCGGCGATTTAAGCCCCGAGGAAGAACGCGCTCTGGGCGAGTTAATCCGCCGGCAGCATGGTCATGAATTTATCTACATCACCGAGTATCCAACGACGGTGCGCCCCTTTTATCATATGCGGGCTGCTAACAATCCGGCAGTCACCTTAAGCTTTGATTTACTTTGGAAAGGCATGGAAATAACGACTGGTGCCCAACGTGAACATCGCTATGACATTCTGTGCGCGCAAGCTAAGGAAAAGGGCCTTAACCTTGATTTGATCCAGCACTATCTCAATTTCTTTCGCTACGGATGTCCGCCGCATGGGGGAGCGGGAATTGGCCCCGGCCGCATGCTAATGCTACTGCTCAACCTCGACAGTATTCGCGAGACGACATATATTTATCGCGGCGTTAAGCGCCTAACACCATAAACAAAAACATGGAAACATCTCTTCCGGCCACGACTTCACCGGTACCACCGAGGCGCCCAGCCCGCGCCATACTCGGCATTGTTATTTTGCTCGTCTTTTTCGGTGGCCTATTTATTGGCCGCTACGTGTTGCCTGGCCAGCCGGCACCAGGCGCCCCGCTGCAATTTGTCAGTGTTCAGGAAGGAAAACGCGAATTGGTTTTTCCTACCTTTTGGGAAGCCTGGGATGTACTGCACGAGAATTTTAACGGCGCCCTCGACATGCCAAAGCTGTATTACGGGGCGGTCGAAGGCATGGTCCGCGCCGCTGGCGACCCGTACACCGTATTTGCCGACCCGGATGCCACTAAACAATTTTCGGAAACCCTCTCCGGCAGTTTTTCCGGCATTGGCATCGAGATCGGTCTCCAGAGTGGAGTGATTACCGTCATTGCCCCGCTGGAAGGCTCCCCAGCCGCTCAAGCGGGAATTAAAACCAAAGATATCATCATTGCCGTTGACAAAAAACCCATCACCGCTGATGCCAGCCTCGATGAAGTGGTGCGTAAGATCCGCGGGCCAAAAGGCAGTACCGTCACCCTGACTGTTTTCCATGAAGGTTCAAAAGAGCCAGTCGATATTGCCATCAAACGCGATACTATCGAAGTCGAAAGCGTGAAGCTGAAAATTGAAGAGGGGATAGCTCACCTTAGCATTACCAATTTCCGCTCCGATACGACTACTGCTTTCAACAACGCCATTCGCGAAATCCAACGTGCCAAAGTTAAAGGCATGTTACTCGATCTGCGCGGTAACCCCGGTGGTTTTCTGGAAAGTGCCGTGGAAATCTCTTCGCGTTTCCTGCCCGAGGATGCGCTCGTGGTCAGCGAAAAAGGCAAAGAAAATAAAGACTTTAAATCAAAAGGTAGCCACCCACTGCTTGATATACCAACTGTCGTTTTGGTTGATAGCGGCTCCGCCTCGGCTTCGGAAATCGTTGCCGGCGCCCTGGGTGACATTCGTCATGCCCCGATTGTCGGCACCAAAACGTTTGGCAAAGGCTCGGTGCAGGAGTTTATCAAATTGAAAGACGGCAGCAGCTTGCGCGTCACCGTTGCCAAGTGGTTCACACCCAGCGGACGATCCATTAATGAACAGGGGATAGCACCGACCAGTGAAGTCAAAAACGATCCAAACACTGATACTGACGAAGTGCTCGATCGCGCCCGAGCCGAATTGAAAACCATCATTAAGTAACCTACGCTTACGTACAATGAGCAAAAAAGTCTCCGTGATCCTCTTGGAAGACGTAGCCGGACTGGGCCAAGCCGGCGATATTATTGCCGTCAGCGAAGGCTATGCCCGTAATTTTTTATTTTTAGAAGGTAAAGCGGCCCTGGCTACAGCCGAAGCTAAAGCCAAACAAGTTGCCCAAACCAAAGCTACTGAAGCCGAGAAGGCGGCCACTACGCAGGCAGCCCAAGGGTTGGCTCAAACACTCGATGGCACCGAACTAACCCTTAAAGCGCGGGTGAAAGACGGCACTGAAATTTTCGGCCGGATTACTAAAAAGCAAATCGCCGACGAGTTGAACAAGCAGGCAAAACTCAAACTAACACCAAAACAAGTTGATCTGACCAAACCAATCACCACTATTGGCAGCCAGGATGTGACGATCAATTTAACCAGCGACGTTACGGCGACTATTAGGATAACCGTCGAGGCCGACCCAACATCACTGCCAGCCAGCGATGAAGAATAAGCCCAAATTTATTTTCGTTACCGGGGGTGTGCTGTCCGGCCTCGGTAAGGGAATAACGGCTGCCTCAATTGGTAATATTTTGAAAGCTCGCGGCTGGAAGGTCAGCATACAAAAGTTCGATCAGTATATAAACGTTGACGCCGGCACGCTCAACCCGGCCGAACACGGCGAAGTGTTTGTCACCGACGACGGTGCCGAAACCGACCTTGATTTGGGTCATTACGAGCGCTTCTTAAACCAGAAAATGACGAAGAATTCCTCCGTTATGACCGGCCGAATATATAACGAAGTGATTACGCGCGAACGGCGCGGCGAATATCTCGGCAAAACAGTGCAGGTAATTCCGCATTTAACTGACGAAGTAAAACGGCAAGCTCTGACCGCTGCTAAGCAAAGCGGCTGTGATATTCACATTGTGGAAATTGGCGGCACAGTGGGGGATAACGAAGGTTTTCATTTCATTGAAGCCGCCCGGCAGATGCGCCTTGATTTAGGAGAGGATAATGTCCTCTACGTCCACGTCGTTTTCCTACCGTTTTTAAAAGCCTCCGACGAAGTCAAAACCAAACCAGCTCAAAACAGCGTCCGCGAACTGCGCAGCATTGGTATCCAGCCCGATGTCTTAATAACACGCACTGATCATGAAGTGCGAGAAGGCATGATTAAAAAGTTGTCACTCTATACTAATGTCGAGCCGGAAGCAATTTTGCCCCTCGTAACCGCTCAAACCGTTTATGAAGTACCCCTCGTCATGGAACACAACAAACTAGATGAAGTGATACTAAAAAAACTTGGTCTCAAGCCAGCCAAGCGCGCCAGCACCGAATGGGCTGATTTAGTAACAAAAATTAAAACTGCCAAACCGACCATCACGATTGCCTTAGTGGGGAAGTACACTACCATGCTCGATACCTACGCCAGTTTAGTTGAAGCTCTCAAAGCGGCTGCCTGGCACAACAATCGGGATCTTATTCTGCGCTGGATTGATGCCGAAGAAGTGGAACGGGCGGGTGCGGAAGAGTTGTTGCGCGCTGCCGCCGGCATTACCGTACCCGGCGGGTTTGGTGTCCGCGGCACCGAAGGCAAGATCAAAGCCATCCAGTACGCCCGCGAAAATAAAATTCCCTATCTCGGCCTGTGTCTTGGCATGCAACTGGCTGTTATTGAATTTGCCCGTAACGTCGCCGGAATTTCTCAAGCAACCAGCGAAGAATTTGTCGAAGGAGAAAATAATAAAGCTTCATGTGTTATTCATATTATGGATTCCCAGAAAACCATCACCGACAAAGGCGGTACAATGCGATTGGGCGGTTGGGACTGTGTACTGACGCCCGGTTCACAAAGTCACAAAGCATATGGCAGTGAAAATATCCGCGAACGCCACCGCCATCGCTACGAATTTAACAACGACTTCCGCGACCAGCTTACCAAAGCCGGCATGGCACTCACTGGTACAACAACGGATGAACAATTAGTCGAAATCATCGAAATCCCCAATCATCCCTGGTTTGTCGGTGTCCAATTCCATCCCGAATTCACCTCCCGACCAATCACTGGCCACCCTCTCTTCAACGCCTTCCTCGCCGCCGCCAAAAAGCACTCCACTTGACAAAAACTGAAATAGTAATACAATAAAACCAGTTCCCTTCACCTAAAAACCACCACAGAAAGGAGGCCATTGTGGCTTACGTCGAAACGATCGGCGTCTCGTTGGCTATGCTCTTCATCATGCGCTGGCTGATACTTGATCTGCCCACCCTAATATTCGGCCGAAACAGTCTTATGGGATGGGCCTGTGGAAAAGTCCAGCGACTTCTCTACACCATCCTCATGACGCCAGCCAACATGTTTCGCGATGGTGCGAAAGAAGTCAGGCGAAGTGTTCGCCGCCAACCATGGTGGCAGCAGCTAACCGCCATCTTCTTCGCGTTACTCCTATGCATTGCTTGGCTGGCTTTTTGGCTCCCAGCCAAAGTAATTGGCCGCCCACCTGGCAAGAAAAAGTAGCCACAAACCCCGTTGGGAAACCAGCGGGGTTTCTTTCTGCCAAAATTATTTATTTCGCGATCGCGACGACGGTTGTTCGTTTCGTAGCGCCGGTAAATGTTTTGATCTTTGGCCGGGTGAACTGCACCATGCCTCCCACGGCCGCGTAAAGCGTATCATCGGCGCCCCGGCGTACGTTGAGTCCCGGGCGATAGCGCGTCCCGCGCTGCCGAATAATGACTTCACCGGCTTGTGCCGGCTGGCCGCTAAAAACCTTGACGCCGAGCCGCTTGGAATGCGAATCGCGCCCGAGACTGGTGGAGCCGCCTGCTTTCTTATGTGCCATAGATTCTCTGGTTTTCCTCGCCCTGGATAGGGAGAGGATTAAGGTGAGGGTTAATAACTACAGCTTTTGCCAAAGAGTCAGTTCTCGCCCAACTATAGCATCCGGGCGGCTATACACGGCCTCCTCCCGCCTTGACACAAGCTGTTTTCTACCATAGCCAAGCTGAGCCAATTCGTCAAGAAACGCCTCTTCAAAAAATGACCATGTTCCATCCTGTTGCCTAAAGACCGGCAATAGAAACAGAATAATCCCACCCAGCTTTAAAACTTCTCGTGCATTGCCAAAAAACCGTTTGTACAGCTGCCTAAGGGGGAGGCCTGCCCGCCGAAGCTCTAGCGAAGGCGGGGGAGAGGACAGCGGCCGCCCCAAGTACGGCTCCGTCACGATCGCATCAATTTTCCCGCGCATATTTTCCGGAAACGGCTGCTGCACATCATGCTTGAAAACGCGCGGCAGAGGGCCGCGCTCCGCGTAGCCCGAGCTGAGCGAGGGCGAAGTGGGGAAGTGCCCAGCCAAGTAAGCAAGATTCTGTTCGCTGGCCGCCACCATCTTCGGGTTACTATCTGACCCCATCATCGTGTGCCCGAGTAGCCAGCCTTCCTGCAGGACAACCCCCGTGCCACAAAACGGATCGTAGACCACCCGTTCAGGAGCTGGGCCAACGGCGATGTTCAACATGATCTGCGCCAGCTTGGGTGGCAGCATTCCTACCTTGGCATCGCGTGCTGGCCGTGCCGTATCACGCATCTCGTACGCTTGAATATCTTGAATCTGAAGCGTCTTTCCCATGTACTGTCGCCCACCTAACTCAACAAAAACCAGCTCAACATTTTGCGACGTTAGTAGGGAATTGAACAATACCTGAGCCGCGTTCAGGAGAGGTGCCTTACCCTTCGGGATAATAAAGCGAACCGATTTATTTTGCTGGCGCAGTATTTTCTTTAGCGCACTACCCAGCGACTTAGCTTGAAGAGCGGGAAGGCCACTAATACCAAGAGTGATCTTTTTTCCTGTCTCGCCAGAGTGGGGGAGTAGTGGGACAGTTTCTTCAGCACTAAATTGATGATCTTGCTCGGCGATAATTTCTACAATTCGATCAGTGCCACCAAGCCTTGTCAAAAAATCCCCCGATAGGGGAGTGATGGTATCGATTAACACAAAACGTCCAAGCGGCTCGCCCATTACCCGGCCTTCTGGTAAAACCGCTTTAATTTCCGCAACGGACAAGGCAGTGTGCCGTCCCAAGACGAATAAATACTGCATTCTGCTACACTACATGTGAATGGCTGATTTAACCAGTTTGCGGGTTTTTGTCCAGCGTCATGGTCACCACGCCGGCTTGGTTATACTTGGCCTTTTATTATTCATCGCTGGCTGGCAAACCGGCCGTGTCATGTCGCCCTACTACACTGCCCACCCCATTGTCTTTAAAGATGTCGTGGCCAACAATACCGGCGACCCGCAGGCCCTCGCTGCGTTGCAAGCGAAAGCAACACCCTCTCCTTTACGGGGTGAGGTGCCGCATGCCACTGTTGCCGCCGCTATCGCTACCACTCAACAACCTGCCCCGCGAACCCCGCCATCGGCGGGGGAAGCGGGGTTTTTTGCGAGCAAGAACTCATCTTTGTACCATCACAAAAATTGCCCGGCTGTAAAGCAAATTAAAGAGGCCAATAAAATAGCCTTCGCTTCTCGCGAAGAAGCGGAGAAGGCTGGCTTCTCTCCCTCACAGTGCACCAAACAAAAACTGGGGATTTAAGGTAGGCCGCCCTCTGGGCGAGCCTCGCCCCATCCGGGGGAGGGGGGGAGTGCCTTACTGTAAAGGAAAGGGGTCACTCAGCACGTATCACGAGAGTTAAAACAATTTTATTAAGAATTAAAACAAATTGACCAAGACACTAGATGTGGTCTAGCCCAAGAAAACCATAGGGAGTATGAAACGTACAAATGTCGCAAAAGAAATATTGTGCGACGTTATCCAAACCTTTCCCCTTTTACTTTCCTAATTCTTTTTTACCCCACCACGTCACCCACCACTTCTTCTCCCTCCCGACCACCACTGCCCCACCGGGGCAGAAAAATTTTATCTCCCCCTTTTTGTGTCGCTACTATATTTTCCTAACTCAGGTATTTGATCACTATCGCACCCAGTATCCCAACAGCTCCTACCAGCAAAATCCACTTAAGTGTTTTAAAAATAAACCGCGTAAAAAATAAGGCCAATAAAATGACCGCACCGATAAGGATATATGCCTTGTACGGGCCTTCAATAAGCGAAATAAACGTTTCCAGGGTGGGTATAGTCATACGACAAGTCCTCCCCCGCCCAAGGGGAGCGAGGCTCGTCTCGCCCCATAGGGGCAGAGCGGCCTACTCACTCCGCCGGAAAAGTTCACGCCAGAGAAGGCGCAGGATATAGAAAACAGCATAGAATGGCCCCCAGAGTGGTGAAAAGAATATCAGGATACTATCGAAGAGATCATCAATATTATAAAAACTAGACATAACAACTAGAGATACTGACGGGGATTAACTGGCACATTATTCTTACGCACCTCAAAGTGCAAATGCGGGCCGGAGGAAAGCCCTGCCCCCCTACTACCTGGCGCACCGCCCGTGTAGCCGATCACCGTCCCCCGCGTGACCAGTTGTCCTTCTCGAATAGCGCCAAAGCCCGAGACGTGCCCGTAGACCGTCGAAATGGTATCTCCATGCAACAGCAAGATATAACTATATCCCGACCCCCCGGCATCGTGTAAACGAGCCACATAGCCATCAGCCGGCGCTTTTATCGGTGTCCCCACATAGGTGGGGATATCAATCCCCGAATGCGGACCGATTAAATAGGCATAGGGGTACCCTTCGCAGTGGAATTCGCAAGAAACACCAAAAACTGGCTCAATTGGCCAACGGAACGTGCCGACCGAGGGCAATTTGCCAAAACCTTGTTTTTCTAACTCCTCGCGAATCAAGCGATCCAATTGACTAATTTCTGCCTCGGCTTGCTTATGGGCCTGTTGCGATTGTTGCAGGAGGGCTGTGAATTCTCTTTCCTGTGAGTGGGTAAGATCAAGAATACGCTGCTTGGCCCGTTGCTGCGATTCAAGTGTTTTTTGTTGTTGTTCCTGCTGGCGGCGCAGCGCTTCCAGTGTTTCTTTAAAATCCGTTAAGTCGCGGCGTTTTTCGGTGAGTTCCTTATGTAACGCCTGAATGCGGTTGAGCGTCTCCTGTCCCCTATTTTGTAATTCTTCAAACGTGCTTGCCTCAGTGACCATATCCGAAAACGTTTGATATTTCAAAAACACCGTCACGGAAGATTGTTGTTCTACGGTATACAACTGCCGAATATATTCAGCTAAAATAGTTTTTTGCCGAGCCATTTCTTGTTCCCGATCAACAATTTCAGCCGACACTTCTTCTATCTCCGTACCGGTTTTTCCTATTTCAGCCGTCGTTTTTTCAAGTGATAATTCTAACTCCTGAATATTATCTTCGATAATCCCAATTTGTCCTTCAAGCGTACGGGCTTCCTTTTTCTTTAACTGAATGTTACCTCTGAACTCCTTGACCCTTTTTTCAATCGATTCAAGTTGGCCTTTTTTCGACTGCAGCTCTGCCCGTAATTCTTCCACTGTTTTTCCCCACGCTTCAACGGGGAACATCGCGATAGCGACCATCGCCAGCGCGCCAACCAAAAAAAGACTATAATGCCTAGTCACGGCCTTCAGTATAGCTTATAGGGCCTAGAAGAACGATAGCAGTGTCATGCCAAGGACCACCACGGCGGTCACTGTAATTAGAATGATTCGCTGCCAGCGCGGTGTTCGTTTGCTCATGGACTTATTTTAGCCAAGGCGGCGCTAATTCGTCGAATAGTATCTTCTTTTCCCAGCACAGCCGCCACTTCAAACGGCCCCGGTGAATGTTCTCGGCCCGTCAATGCTACCCGTAGCGGCCACAGCGTCTCTCCCCTACCCAACTGCTGAGCATCAATCCAGTCGAGCATTTTTTTCTGTAATACGTCTGGCGAAAAGCCATCACTCTCAGCCTCGAACACCTCCTGGCAAAGTTTTAGCCGCCGCTGTGCTGCGTCCAGCGTGCTCTTTCTCCAAATCAGCCGCTCGGCTGGATAATCACCCGGTCCACCGGGTAAGAAAAACCGAATTGCCTCCGGCAATGCGGCCAGCGTAGCCACGCGCGCCTGTTCCGTCACGAGCGCCGCCTTGAGGCGTGCAGCGTTACTTAAATCAATCCCCGCTTGTTCCAAAAATGGCTTGGTGCGTTCAAAGAGCACTGCCGGGGAAAGCTGGCCAATATAGTGCTGATTTATGCTATTGAGTTTAAGTAACGAAAAAGCTGCCGACCCCTTCTGGATGCCTTCGAGCGAAAAAGCTTTAACCAGCTCATCATGGGTAAAAAATTCCTGATCAGTTTTTGGATTCCAGCCGAGCAAAGCCAGGTAGTTAAGTAGTGCTTCCGGCAAATATCCGTTATCGCGATAACTTAATAAATCCGTATCACCGGCCCGTTTGGAAAGCTTGCGGCGTTTTTCATCCACCAACAGCGGCACGTGCGCATAATGAGGTGTTGGGTAACCCAACGCGCGCTGCAGTAAAATCTGCCGCGCCGTATTGCTGATATGATCTTCCCCTCGGATCACATGGGTAATTTCCATCTGGGCGTCGTCAACCACCACTGCTAAGTGATAAAGCGGATCAGTTACCGATCGCGCAATCACAAAATCACCGCCAAAACTGTCGGTGTGAGTTTTCACCGGCCCGCGCACGACGTCTTCAAACACCACTTCCTGCGGTTCAACTTTGAGTCGAACCGCTTCCTCCCCTTCTTTCTTATATACCTTGCCCTCGGCCAGTAATCGCGCTAGTTCTTTCTGATATAGTTCGCCGCGTTCTGATTGCCGAAACGGCCCTTCGTCCCAGATCAAACCCAGCCACTGAAGGCCCTCCAAAATATTCTGCTCATAGTCTGGCTTGGAGCGCGCCCGATCAGTGTCCTCAAAGCGCAAAATAACCACCCCGCCCTGTGATCGGGCGAAAAATTCATTAAACAAAGCTGTCCGCGCCGTGCCGACATGCAAATTTCCCGTCGGGCTCGGCGGTATCCGCACCCGGACTTTTTGTTGAGCCATAGACTCTTTATATACCAAAGACCGTTGCGGTGCACCGCAACGGTCTTATCTTTGGCTCCACCGGCTGTTTATTTCTATTTTGTATATTTACTCAAATTCTTGAGTTGCTTCTCGTTCAATTCCTTCGCGGCGGCGACTGCATCAGCTATCAATTTGTAGGAAATCTCCTGCTCTGCCCCTAACCGTAAACCCTTCCGACTGATCTGGTCTTTGATATAATCCTCGATGTAGATCTTGTGTTCCGCTGTCACCTCGTACCCGGCCTGATTCTCTTGTAACCAGCGTGCGGCAGCCCGTCGCGCCAAGTGCGTTACCCCTTCACCCCGCTGGGCTACTTCCACAAACGCTGTGTCCGTCCGCCGGGCTTCCGGCAATGGCGTAGCTTCGGCTACTTTCTGCGTTATGGAAGCCGTCGGCGATTCCGGCGTGGGTGATCCACTGCCCGGCGTAGCCAACTCCGTCGGCGTTGGCGTAACTGCTTCATTAGGAGTTTCGCGCGGCCCCGAAAAAGCGTAAATTGCCGCCGCCACAATCAGAATGATAATCAGCGCTGAAACCGTGCGTGGTGATTCTTTAATACGTTGCAATAACCCCTCATCCTGCGGTGTGTTATTCATCGCCGTCACCTCCTTCTACTGCTGCGCTCTCTTTTCTAAGCATCATATCACCTTAGAGAGGGGCGCCAACGAGGTCAAACCGACCTTTGCACACCTTTCTTCTGGGCGTGGATCAAAATCGGAAAACGCACCGCTGCCTGCCAGATCCGGGGCAAACGGCGCGGCTCCAACGTCAGGCGCCACAACCATTCCAGGTTAAGTTTGCGTAACACGTCAGGCGCGCGCGGCCGCTCTTCCGCTAAGATTGCAAATACACCACCCACCCCCACGGCTACTCCATGTAATTTTTTCCGATGGCGTTCAATCCAAATTGTCTGTCGGGGTGAACCATAGGCGACTAACAACACGGTGGGGTGCTTAGCTGTAATATCTTTGAGAATATCGGCTGGCCCATCGAGCGAAAAAGCATGGGGGCGCGAAGTAAAAAGCTGCAAGTTCGGAAAATTTCTCTGCAGCGCCGCCGCTGTTCCGGCCACCTGAGCGGCTGTGCCCCCCAAAAGATACATGCTATGGCCGGCTTCAGAACAACGTTTCGCCAGTTCTTGCACGAGCTCTACCCCCGTCACTCGCTCGGCTGATTGAAACATAAAAGCCAGTAGACTGGGCCCGAGTGACCAGTAGGTGGAACGCAAATACCACCGCGCCCAAATAATTCCCGCGCCATCAGGAACACGCACATCGGCGGCTGCCACCGCCTCCCGGAAAATCAGGTTTGTCTGGGCCTGCATTACCATCTCCGGATTAAGGGTGACTACATGATGCAAGCTATCGCCCGTGAGCCAACTGGCCACCTCCGCCCAAAAAGCCTCTGGCCTAACAAAATCAGCTTCTACCGTGCCGAGCCGTTCTCGTTCGGTCATAGTACTACCTTACGCAAAGGGGATCGTTCCCTCAATAACATAATCACGCACGAGCTGCGCCGTCGTTGGCACAAACGTTGTCGCTGGCAATAACCGGTCCGCCAGTGTTGTGGGCTGCTCGTCCGAAAAATCTCCCAGTCGAATATGTGGCACCCACGGGCGGTTCGTAGGTAGAACCGGAACATCTGCTCGCTGCAGCCGGGCCAATAACTGCTGTCGCAAATTAATCAACGCTGGCGTGACTTGAACATATACCCATAATTGTTTGCCCCTCTTGCCCGCCGTACCTGCCTGCCGGCCAGGCAGGGCCCGGGCGGAGGAGGGCCCGGCGTAACGCAGTGAAATAGTTGGTAAGAAAGATTGGGAAAGCGGTTGCGTAAGCGCCGGTAACCAACTGGCCACATGCTCGACCTCTCCCAGCCGGACCAGTAGTATATGCCATGTATCACGCGGCGCCGGCTCAGTCAGTTGAGGTCCAAAAGAATCAATCGTTGTCTGCAAAACAGTCGCCACATGATCAGGAACGAGTACGCCAATAAACAACATAGTTTAAGATCAGTGTACAATACTCCGATGACCAACCCGACTAAATTAGCCCGTTTAACCACCGAGACCTACCTGTTATATGGCACCCCCCCGGCGTTGCCGGCCCATGTGGTGCCTGAACTACTACAACAGCGCGCCTGTTACGTCACGATTCTGGAAAACCCCGGCCGCCTCATCCGCGGCATGAGTGGTTCGCCACTCCCCACTCATCTGACACTCGCCGAAGAAATTATCAAACACACCCTGGCCGCTCTCCACCCGCCGCTGCGCCGGGCCGATCTCCCCCACCTCCTCTTTATCGTGGGAGTCGTGAGCCATATGCAACGTATTAGCGATGCTTCCCACCTCGATCCGCAGCAATTTGGCCTCTATGTTCGCACCGAACAGAATCAGACGGCCACGGTGATGCCCCAGCGGCTCGGCATTGAAACCGGCGATGACCAGATTGCCACCGCCTTACGGGAAGCGAATATTAATCCGCGCCACGTACTACCCACCCTCTATCGTTTTCGCGTCACCTGGTATGAGTGATCGTTTGGTCGAGGTCGCCCCGGCTGTTCCGTTGAACGCGACTGCTCGCCAAACATACACCTATCGCCTCACCGCCCCGCCGTCCGAACCACTGCTCTACCGCTCTGTCCGTATTTTACTGGGAAGTCGTCGTACGCATGGCTTTATCATCAGCGAAGCTAGCAAGCTACCCAGCTATCCACTGAAAACCGCCCACCTTTTAGCGACCGTCGCTTTAACCGCCGCCCAGGTTAGCTTCGCCGAATGGTTGCACACCACCCAACGGGGCGGCTTAGGCTACACCCTTCGCCTTTTTTCCCCGCCGACCGAGCCTATCGCCGTGTCCAGAAAAAAACACCTAACCCAAAAGCCCCGGGCTATCATTCAGGTCAACCCTGCCAAGCGGTGGGCTGCACTTGGCCGACAACTGCAACCGTATCTCAAGAAAAAACAGCCGGTGTTAATTATTGTTCCCGAAAAATGGCTGCTTGAACCACTGGCCGCCGTGCTGGCCAAAAAACTGGCGTGTTCACCGCTCATTATTCACGCTGGCCTCAAAAAAAGTACGCTCCAGCGGGCCATCCATGCTATTACGCACCATACCCCACTGATCATCGGCACCCAAAAAGCGCTTTTTCTCCCCTACCCGGCACTCGGCGCCGTGGTCTTAGAAGCAGAAAATTATCAAACACACAAATTGTGGGATCAATATCCCCGCCTCTCCAACTGGCATGGAGCGGAGCAAGTGGCCAGTCTCCACCGCGCTACCCTTATCTATAGCACTAGTTTCCCCTCCGTCCGACTCTATGGCCGCCTTCAGACCGAAAAAATAAAAAGCATCGGCCGGCTGACAACACTCCCCAAAACACACGTGCTACCTCTCTCCTTTTCTGAGCGTCAACAGAACCATTTTCTTCCCCGGCCGCTTATTAGTTTAATGCGCGGGTGGTTAAAGAAAAAAAATGTTGGGACTATCGGGCTGGTGCACACCCTCTCATTAAACCGCGCCAAAGAGCTTCGCCACACCCTGTATACCGCGCTTGGTCGATCAGCCAATCTGATCGTTGGCACACCCTCTGAAATCACTGGCCAAGCAAAAAGGCCGTATCAGCAGCTTATCTGGCTCTTTCCAGAAACTATTTTACGCTACCCCGACTATCGTAGCCGTGAACAGGCCTATACCCTACTCCAACGTTTCGCCCAGCTCCTCCCCCGCCAGCAATCTATATATCTGATCACTCGTTTCCCTCGCCAACTTGAACAGGAATTACTCATCCCTCCTGCCGACTATTTCGAGCAGGAATTAAAAGCTCGTCAGCGGCTGTCCTATCCGCCGTTTGCCGAAGTGGTACGCCTGACCATCACTGACCGTACGGCCAAACAAGCTGAAGCGGCCGCCGCCAAAGTCCGCCAACAACTAGAAGCCCATGGGCTGGTACGTGGACCACTGGCCGCGCTGCACAACACGAAGTCGGAACGCCATCTTATTCTCCGTGGGCCGCTGGCCACGCTGACCGCACTCTATCACGATATAAAAATCAGCCGCGCTGACCTTGACCCCTTCAGACTTCTATAACCACCGGCGTCAGCGCCGCCTTGCCATGCAACACTGCTAAGACGTTTTGCGCCGCCAGCTCGGCCATGGCCGAGCGCGTCTCAAGGGTGGCCGAAGCCACATGCGGCGTCAGAATAACAGCAGTCAATTCACTCAAGCCGGGTGTTAAATGTGGTTCTTTCTCAAAGACATCGAGTGCTGCTCCGCGCAGTAAGCCGGCTTGCAACGCCTCGAGCAAGGCCGGCTCATCAATCACCGCGCCGCGAGCCGTGTTAATCAGCAAAGCCGTCGGCTTAAGTAATTTTAAGCGCGCTGCCTGCAACAGATGAAACGTACTCGGTAGCAGAGGCACATGCAGTGATAAGACATCAACTTCCGGCAACAAGCGGTCAAGCTCCGGCACAAATTGGGCCGTGACACCCTGTTGAAATAACGAACTAGGTTTCAAATCGTTATACATAATCCGCATGCCAAACCCATGCTGAGCGATTCGGGCCGTTTCAAAGCCAATCCGGCCGCCACCGACAATCCCCAGCGTTTTTCCTCGTAATTCCATACCGAGCAACAATTCCGGCTCCCAGCCGTGGAACTTTCCCGCCCGCGTAAACTGATCGGCTTCAACGAGGCGCCGGGCCAGCGCGAGCATAAGCGCAATCGCATGCTCGGCTACTGAATACGTCACCACACCCGGCGTGTTTGTTATAACAATTCCCTTAGTTTGTGCCGCCTGAACGTCAATGTTGTCGTAGCCAGCCGCATAATTGGCAATAACTTTAAGTTGCGAACCGGCTCGGGCCAACATCTCAGCTGTAATCCGGTCACTTAGCAAGGTAAGTAAACCATCATAGTCGTTCATCGCTTGTAACAGCTCAACGTGAGTCAGTCGCGCTGTCCCCTGGTGCACCATTACTTCCACGCCTGCCTGTTGCAGTAATTCCACCGCTCGACCCGGTAATGAGGCTGTTATAAAAACCTTGGCCATAGTAAACTGACCTTACCGTACTATGTTCCAAAAGTTTTGGGAATGGTATGAACGCACCCTCCCGACCCAGGTAATCATTGTCGCCCTTTTGTTTATCTGGCAGCTCACCCATCTGTACTGGCTGACAACTGACGTTGTACTCCCGCGCCTCTTCGGCTTTAGTTTGTTTCCCGATTCCCCACTCCTCAAATTTGCCGTTATCGTCGCTGACCATGCGGAAATACCGGCCTTACTGTCCGCTACCCTCTATTACCTCAATGAACTGCGTAAAAAGTTCCGTCGACGCTCACTGAGCTATATTATTTTAGTCAATTCGCAGTGGTTGCACTTGTTCTGGATCACCGACACCTTTATTGTCCATGTCTTTAGTAACCAGCCCGCTAGCCTACCGGCGTGGTTAGCCTGGATAGCCATTGGTATCGACTATCTGGAACTACCGGTGATCTACGATACCCTCAAAAAATCACTAGGCTATATACGAACAAAAGTGGCCTAAAAAGCCCTTTTAAGCGGTTTTCTACTTATCCACAATCAGCTTGACAAACCCAACTTTCATACACTATCATACACATACGAGAAGGTTACGAGCGTACCCTTCACAACTCTCACTTTTCAGAAGGAGGCAGCATCATGAGCGTGTTGCAAAAACTGAAAGAACGAATGGAAAACGACCCCAGGATTCGCCCCGATCTCTTGCCCTATGGCATCGAAGAGATGCCGGAAATTCAGAAACTCATCCTCGCCTATCTCGATCAAAACCACCGGGAGGTGCCCAATGGTTCCGACCATCACGCGTGCTGACATCGTGCGGGCTCTCCTGGCTTCACTCGAGAAGCCGGAAAGCGCCCAAGCCAATGCTCGGCAAAAGCTCGATGCCCAATTGCAACGGCAGCTCAATGACGGCGCCGGCAACATGCCTCCCGGACTCCGCTCCCGAATGCTAATCCTGCAACTCCACAGGAGGTCATGATGCTGAAATTTGCGGAACGACTACCCACTGCTGAAAGGCGCCGGTTGGAGCTGGCCCAAACGCTGCTCAAGGAGCTCGAACATGTTCCACCAGGAACCGCCTACGACCGAGCTCTCGACGACTACCCACTCAGCAGCGAACGCCAACTCCACCTCGCCCTACAGACCTTCATCGCCCAAAATATCTAAACAAACCCCAACAACATACCCCACCACAGCGCTGGTGGGGTTTTTCTATCCGCGCTTTCGTTTGGCCACGCGCAACACCGCCGCCTGAATGGCATCGGCGTCCATGCGGTACTTTTTCAACAACTGCGCCGGTTCGCCCGATTCACCAAATGAGTTGTGCATGCCGACAAACTCCATCGGCACCGGATACGTCCGCGCCAACACCTCGGCAATGGCGCTGCCTACCCCGCCCATCACCTGATGTTCCTCACACGTCACCACCGCCCCACACTCCCGGGCTGC
Source organism: uncultured Candidatus Saccharibacteria bacterium (assembly GCA_964374055.1). Classification (GTDB taxonomy): domain Bacteria; phylum Patescibacteriota; class Andersenbacteria; order UBA10190; family UBA10190; genus CAYJWZ01. Next base: position 19,682 of record CAYJWZ010000001.1, read on the forward strand.
CCGTTCAATCGCCTCTTCGTCCATCGGCTTAATGCTCGGCGAATTAATCACTCGCACCGAAACCCCGCGTTCAATTAACCGATCCGCCGCCACCAATGCTGAATGAATAATCGGCCCGGCGCCAATCACGGCGACGTCTTTTCCCTCGCGCAGCGTGAGCGCCTTGCCAATCTTGAACGGTGTCTTTTCCGTCGTGAATAAGGGACTGGCTGAGCGGGCAAAGCGAAAGTAGACCGGCCCATCAATGGCGGCGACTGCGTGTACTACCTTACGGGTTTCTTCAGCATCAGCCGGCACCAACACCGTCATCCGCGGTAACACGCGAGTAAGCGCTATATCCTCCATTGCCTGATGAGTCGCCCCGTCCGGCCCAACCGAAATGCCGCTATGGGCGCCGGCTAACTTCACATTAGCCTTGTTGTAACACATGGAAATGCGGATCTGATCCCAATTCCGGCCCGGGCAGAACACGGCGTAGGTAGAAACAAACGGAATTTTCCCGGCTAGCGCCAGCCCCACCGCTACCGCCGCCATATTCTGCTCGGCCACACCCATTTCGATAAATCGCTCGGGGAATTTTTCCTGAAACTTGATCGCCCGGGTTGATTCCACTAAGTCGCCACTTAATACCACGACATCGTCGTTCTGCTCACCCAATTCCACCAGCCCCCGACCATACCCATCCCGCGTGGGCGCGAGCTCTACCTCCTTACTTAACGTCGCTCGTTTTAGATGAGCACCGTTACTCAACATAAATTTTTCCTCCCAAAGTTCTTAGTTGCGTCAGTGCTGCCTTAGCTTGTGTGGCATCAGGCGGTACTCCATGCCACTTGAAATCATACTCCATAAATTCCACTCCTTTGCCCGGAATCGTGTGCGCAATAATACAGACCGGCTTCTCCACAATCGCCTTCGCTTCGTTACAGGCATCAATGATCTGTTCAATATTATGGCCATCAACATCAATCACGTGCCAGCCGAAGGCTTCATACTTTTCCCGCAACGGCTCCAGTGTCATCACCTGTTCGGTCGGCCCGTCAATTTGAATATTATTGCGATCAATAATCGCCGTCAGGTGCCCCAAGGTATAGTGTCCGGCAAACATCACTGCTTCCCACGTCGACCCCTCATCATGTTCGCCGTCTGATAACAGACAATAGGTCTGATATTTTTTTCCATCCAGCTTACCCGCATAGGCGCAGCCGGAGGCGATGCCCAACCCTTGCCCCAAACTGGCCGCCGATGATTCCACGCCGGGCGTGGTCAGCCGGTCAATATGCCCTTGCAGGCGAGAACCCAATTTGCGCAGCGTTTTGAGTTCTGCCACCGGGAAAAATCCGGCGCGGGCCAACACGGCATACCAGATCGGCGCCGTATGCCCGCAGGAAACAAATAAGCGATCGCGATCCGGATCGTGTCGTTTACGCGGACTCAGATTCAAAACATCAAAATAAAGCGCTGTGGCGATCTCCGCTAAATCCAGCGGCCCGGCCGAGTGCCCCGAGCCGGCCGCCACCAACATTTTAATCACATCTTGCCGCAGCGTAGTGGCCATACGCGCGAGCGTTGGAAGATGCTGTGCCTCCCGCATCGTTTCAGTATATCACTTCGCCTCGCCGAAGCTCTAGCGAAGGCGGGCCATCTCGGCCAATAACTGCAAGTGCTGTAAATTTTCCACCGGATCACCCGCCCCAAAAATTGCCGTATTCGCGGCCAGGCGCGTGGCGCCACTAGCTACATAACGCCCGACTGTTTCCTTGTTCACGTGCCCATCAACGGCGATTGGGAGGGCTGGATGTCGCGCTTTCCAGCGCGCAATCTTATTAAACACCTTTTCGTTTATCGGCTGATTGGCCCACCCCGGGTTGTAGCCCATAAACAAAACGAAATGCAGCCGCCGTACATATTCTTCTAAATAGTCCGCCGGCGTTTCCGGATTAATCGCCAGCGCCAGTTCAGCCCCTGTCCGTTCGCGCAAGCTTTGGTACAGTCCAATAAGATCATCCGTACCAGCAAAAGATTCCAAGTGAAAAATACAGCGTGCCGGATCGAGCGCAACAATTTCCGTCAGATAGTTAATCGGTGTATGCACCATCATGTGCAACTCAATTTTGTCATAGGACGGCAACTGCTTAAAGCGCGTAATATCCCGAAAGGTTCCCTCGCCAGCGAAAATGCCATCCGTTATATCAATCTGCACATGTAATGCCGCCGTATAAACGCGGGCCCAATCAGCCGCTATACCCTCATACGTCCGGCGCAGAATTGCCGGCACCACTTCAACCGTGGCCGCCACCATGTCCACACGAACAGCCGCCGCTCCCACATGTGCGGCCGTGCTGGCCTTCATACTGCAACATCTCCCCCACTCGCCGCACATGCCGCTCCGCCGGATCAAACGCCGTCTCCAGAAAAGCTTCTACTACCGTCTTGGCTGTCTCTTCAGAAATAAAATCAGCACCCAGCGCCAAGATATTAATATCATCATCCTGCCGCGCGGCTTCAGTAATCTTTGGTTCATGCATCAAGGCCGCTCGCACACCGGCCACTTTATTTGCCGCCACCGCCATACCGGCGCCGGAACCACAGAGCACTATCCCCCGCCGCTCATGCGGCTGTTCAGCTACTGCCTCCGCCACTTTAAAAGCGTAATCAGGGTAATCATCTTTCTCATCCATTTTTTCCGCTCCCACATCATGCACCGTATGGCCTTTTCCCGTGAGCCACTCCCCTATTTTATTTTTCAGCTCCCATCCCCGATGATCCGCCCCCAAATAAATTTCCATTCCCTTATCGTATCAGCCCATTGACCGAATGGCGAGAGAAGGCCTACGCTGCCTGTAGCCCAGTTTCTGATGGTTGTTTGACAATCAAAAGGAGATGTCATGGCAAAAGCCTACCAACCGACTGATCAGATCATCATTGAAAGCCGCCCCGACGGAGAAGAAGTTGCTATCCACAACCTACTCTATGGCGGCCCCGGCGGACGAACCATTTTCCAGGGCAAAGTTCCTTTGACGAACTTTGTTTCAGGCCTGGCCCGACACGTTGTAAGCTACGCGCCGCTCAACCTTGGCCTGATTCCAGCTGGCATGACACTCCGGCTGCTGGAGCGCAGCAATGGCTGGTATCTGTTCGTGGTTGAGGAAACACCCGGTATCCACACCGTTCAATGGGTGCGTGACGATTCGAAGGCAAAATATGGTTCCGGTGCGACTTATCGGACGGTTACCCTGGCGTTTCCCTGGATCTATTTCTTCCTGGTATTGTCGCCCACCGGAAACTTCTCCCAGCTCAACAGTGTCTACTTTCGCAACAGTCCCCTGACCTCGCTTGACGACCCGCTGTATGATCCGCACTTCTTCAACTGCTCAGTTGACGCGTATGGCGGCCATTGTTGGATCTGTGTCCAGTCCACACACATTGAGGGTCACTCCTTACTGGCTCGCGTTGAGTCCTTCATTCAGTGGTTTTGGAACTCGGGCTTTAACGCCAGTTCTGAAGCCCATGAAACAGCTAAAGGCAGCTTCTGGACGTACAACCGTGACCGCATTGCTGATCAACGCGTCCAATCAATCGCTGCCTGGGAAAAGGCGTCGCGTGCCAATCCGAATTTTGCGGTCACTGTTCCGTGGATCAACTCCAACCACACCCCGCTCACCCTATGCCGGGAATTGACTGTCGCCAGTCTACCCGGTTCAGGATCACCGTGCACAGCGCGCGGCTTCGCCAACCTGATCCAAAACCTCAGTAAAGAAAAGGAGGACAACTAGATGCTCTTACCCCACCCACGCCTTGTGGCGACTAACGATCCCACTGACTGGCGCCGGAAGGAGTGGCCTGAATTTGTTGACCACTTGGTGCTGACGCCGGAAGGCGTCTTCTCGATTCGCCGGGAAGGAGGATCCATCTACCGAAGGCCGGCCCAGGCGGCTGACTTCGAACGCATGTATGGTGCGGCCGTAAAAGAACGGCTTTTCCGGGGTGCGGTGGAGCTGAAACAGCGCGCCCCTTACCAGTTACTGTTGCAGGCGATCAGCTTCTTTCGCTATGTCTGGCAACAGCAACGTCGGGAGGATATCCTGCTTCTCTATTTTTTTGAGAAGAAGCAGCGCTATCAACTGGTTCACCCACCACTCAAAACGGCTTCCCATGCTCACGTCGACTATACGTTCCCTCCAACCCCGGAAGAGGCCGTGCGTTTCGGCTCGATTCATTCCCATGGCGCCGAGCAAGCCTCTCATTCCCCGCAAGATTACAAGGACGACCAGCTCTCGCCCGGCGTGCACGTAATTGTCGGACAGCTCGATCGACTATATCAGAGCGTTAAATGCATTGCCTCCGATGGTGCTGGTTGTTTCGAGGTCTCGCTGTGGGATGTGTTTACTGAACCGGACATGCCGAAGTTTCCGCCCACGTGGTTTATCGACCTTCCCCTCACCCAAAGGAGTACTAAGTATGGTCCCGGTTTCTGATCGCCCCCTCATCCTGATCGGCTTGGGAGGAATCGCCACCGGCTACCTGCCGGCATTAGTGCATTATCACGCCACCGGTGTGCTGCCGTTCGAGATGATCTTGCTGGTTGATGGTAAGCGGTTCCGAAGCGAGAATGCCGCTCGCCAGCATTTTCTCAAAGAAGAAAACAAGGCGGTCGAGCTTAGCCGCCTGTGGGGACGACACTACCCGCATGTACCACTCCGGGTTCGCCCGGAATTTGTCACTCGCGAGAACGTGGCTGAAGTAATCCCGGACCAGTCAGTAGTCCTGCTGGCTCCTGATAATCATGCCACTCGCAAGCTTGTCAGTGATCATGTGGAAACAGTGGATGACGTTCTGTTGATCAGTGGCGGCAATGATGCTATTGATGAGAAGACAGGCCAGGACGGTACGGAAGGAGCCGTGTTAGTTCACTTCAGGGTTGGTGGGCAGAACCTTACGCCACCCATCACTCACTATCATCCGGAGATCGCCCATCCCACCGATGGCTTACCAGCCAATATTGGATGCACCGAGCTCGCCCAGTCACAGCCGCAACTGGCTGCCACCAATTGGCTGGTTGGTCAAACCATGGCCGAATTGCTCTACCGGTATTGCTGCTTACCCAACGACGAAGCCACTCAAGTAGTTGAGCGTTGGGTCAACAGTCGCACGCGCGCGCAAGCGGATTACGGACCAGTGGAAAGGTTTGTAATCTAAACCATTTCCCTTTTCATGAGGAGAAGCGTCATGTTTTGCGAAGCCTTGATGCCGCCCCCCACCGTCACCCGAACGGCCAAGATCCAACAGGTGCCGCCCGGCCAGCACCACACCATCGTCCTCAAGCAGGGTTCCCGGAAGGTCTACCTCGTCTGTGAGGATGCTACCGTCGGCGAAGTACGCGAGTACTACGCCAACCAAGTCGGCGCCGCTGGCGTGGATCAGCTGGAAGTGGCCATCACCTCGGGCAAGGGCACCAAAACCTATGCCCCCGACAAGGCTGCTTCTCTCCTGGTCACGCCCGACATGAAGGTGCTCGAATTCCGCGCACCGGCCCCCGCCAAGGGCTAACTTTGTTCTTTCTCCTGTGTGAACCCATGCAGGTGTGGACCCTCGCAAAGATCCCCAGATCTTCGCGAGGGTTTTTTCTTAGTCATAAAAAAGACCCGTAAAACATCCAATGTTTTACGAGTCGCCCCCCCTATACGTTTAGGCCGATTGCCGTGCGGAATGTACACAGCTAAACTATAGCACAAATACAAAAAATATGCAAGAGGAGGTATACTAAAATCACGTATGGGTTTTTTAAGTGGTCTTTTCTCACGCCGCGGCTTAAGAAAACAACTTTCCGGCCTAGGAGGTCTTAAAAAGAATCGGAGCAACCGGCGCCTGCTCGAAAAACAACTCTACACTAAACGCTCTGGCGGTGTTTCCAAACGAGAATTGAATTCGTTGACGCGTGGCATGATAAAAAATAGCAAGGATTCCTTCAAGCCTTTTCAAGCCCGTCGCCTTCGCAAGCAACTCCGCGGCCTACTGTGAACCACATGCTTATTAGCCTGACGGGCAATACCGGCGTCGGGAAGGACACCATGGCCGATTACATGATGGCTCGATATGGATTTGTTAAAATCAGTATGGCTGACCCCTTTAAGCGCATTGCCAAAGAAGTATACGATTTTTCTGACGAGCAGTTATGGGGGCCGGCCGAGGCCCGCAATCAAGAGGACAAACGCTATCACCGCCCAGACGGAACGTTTTTAACCGCCCGTATCGTCACTCAGTTACTAGGCAATGAATTAAGCCGGTTAGCCTATCCCGAGACGTGGATCAACTACATGCAACGCGTCGTGAAAAAAATTCGAGCCGGCGGCTTTTATTCCGAGCGACAAGGTGCCTTTCTCCTACCCAACAAAAAATCAAACTACGCCGGCATTATTGTCAGCAGCTGTCGCTTTCGAAACGAAATTGAAGCCATTAAAGCTATGGGTGGCAGCACTATCCGCCTCAAACGCCCGGCGCTATCAACCAAGAGCTTCACCACCACCGGCATTCAAAAGCATGTCAGCGAGACTGAGCAACTCGCTCTCCCCGATGACTTTTTTACCCACGTCATCCAAGTCCCCGAAGGCATCTCCCAGTTCCATAAAGTTATCGATAGCTTTATGCAAAAATTGACAAATCGAGACAGGACGAAGCCCAACAGCGCCGAGTACTGATCAAGGCACTAAGCAAGGTGTCACAACTAGCAGCAATTTAACAACCTCGAGACGTGCACCCAAGTGAACCACACACTCACTTGGGTTTTTTATTACGGTGTTCCGGGACAGGGATTCGAACCCCAGTTTCCAGGTTCAGAGCCTGGCGTCCTGCCGCTAGACGATCCCGGAATGTGGTCACACAATACTGAAAAAACCGATTTTTTGCAAATATATGCTATAGTTGTAACTATGAACTGGACTGGAATACCGTACTGGAAGCGCGGGGGGCGTGTTGGGGTAGTGCTGGCCGGAGTGGTATTTGTACTTGCCCTGCTGTGGAATATCAAGTCATTTGTAGTAAATAACTGGAGTAATGTCGACTGGGCTTTTATTGTTTTCATTCATGGTTTTTTAGCTGTTGTAATTTCGATAGTGATGACTGTCCCTGCCCTGCTTATCCTTTGGCTTGGTGGCATGGGAATTGGCTGGCTGTACGGCAAAACAAAAACATAAAAACCACAAATCTGCCTCCCGGTGCATGATGGCATGCTCCAACCCCGCGAATGGATTTATGGCTTACCCATGAAGCTACTCCCGGAAATAGGCATTAAATTCGACGCCATTGAACTTGGAAAGCCAGTTACCTATTAACCTAGAAATGCACGCGGGCGCGGCGGCGGGAAGAGTGCCGGTTAAGGGTGTCAGGAACCTTAAATTCAGGGTTCCTGACACCTTCTCTGACACGTGGCGCCTGGGAAACCCGCAGTGGCCCCTTGGCCATGCGTTCAATGAGGCGAACTTTACTGCGCTGATCCGGTGTAATAAACGTAATTGCCCGGCCGGGTAAACCCGCCCGGCCAGTCCGGCCAATGCGGTGAACATAATCTTCCGGATTATCCGGTAAGTCATAATTCACCACTAGTTCAATATTTTTAACATCAATCCCCCGTGCCGCAATATCGGTGGCTACCAGCACCCGATGTTTGTTAGAACGAAAACCTTCCAGCGCTTTACGCCGTTGCGACAAAGATAAATTCGAATGAATCTCGGCCGCCCGGTGTCCCCCATCCCGCACCACCCGCGCCAGTTTCTTTGCCCCATACTTTGTGCGAGAAAAAACTAACACCGTGCCTTTATATTTTTCCAGCAACTGATCAAGCACATGCGGCTTGTCGGCTTTCTCCACCATAACCAGTTCCTGCTCCACCTGTTCGGCAATCGTACCGGCCGGGGCCACTTCAATCCGTACCGGCATCCGCATGTGTTGGGCAGCAATCTTCATTATTTCGGCCGGCATGGTTGCCGAAAATAACAGTGTTTGTCGCTGCTCCGGCACACTTTTTAAAATACGTTTGATCTGTGGGGCAAAGCCCATATCGAGCATGCGATCGGCTTCGTCCAACACCAGCACAGAAACAGCCGCCAAACTAACGGTGTGCTGATCTAAATGATCAATAATCCGTCCCGGTGTACCAATAATTACATGTGGCCGCTTTCGCAGCGCCTGTAGTTGCTGGGGCATTGAAGCGCCGCCAATCAGCACCGCGCGCCGCAGCCCCAGCGTCGCCCCCAACTGGCCTAGTGACTCATCAATCTGTAGTGCCAGCTCACGGGTTGGGGCAATGATCAAGCCGGTTGTTTTACTGCGCGCAATTCGTTGTAACAAAGGTATGCCAAAGGCCAGCGTTTTACCGGTTCCCGTCTGCGCAATACCCACTACGTCATTTCCCTCGACTGCTACCGGAATTGCTTTCGCCTGAATTGGTGTCGGCACCGTAAAATGCAACCGCTGCAGAATATGCAATAGTTTGGGCGCAATGCCTAAATTCGAAAAATCCATCCCCTCATAATAAATCAAAGAAATAGTTTTGTCAACAAAAGCCCTCTTGTTGACCCCGAGTCCGTTGAGGGGCCAAAAGCTACTTTTGACACGGGCAACATAATCTGTCATGTTATTAGCTTATGAATATTCGCAATGTAGCCATTATTGCTCACGTCGACCACGGAAAAACCACCCTGGTAGACGGCTTATTGAAGCAATCCAAAACATTTCGGGCGAATGAAGCCGCTATGCAACAAACGCTGATTATGGATTCCAACGATTTGGAACGCGAACGCGGTATTACTATCCTGGCTAAAAACACCGCCGTTACCTACCGGGACACCAAAATCAATATCATCGACACCCCCGGCCACGCTGACTTTGGCGGTGAGGTGGAACGCACTCTTAACATGGCCGATGGCGCCCTGCTGATCATCGATGCCCAGGAAGGCCCGATGCCACAAACAAAATTTGTCCTAAAGAAAGCCTTGGAAGTGGGCTTAAAAATTATTGTCGTCATCAACAAAATCGACAAGAAGGATGCGCGCGTCGAAGAGGTCATTGAGGAAACCCACACGTTATTTTTGGATATCGCTACCGACCCCGAGCAGCTTGATTTTCCGGTTTATTACGCCATCGGACGCGCTGGCAAAGCATGGAGTGAACTGCCATCTGATACCAATGCGGATGGTGACCTAACGCCTGTTTTTGACGCTATTATTCAACACGTGCCAGCCCCGGAAGTTGCCGAGGGCCCGTTACAAATGCTGGTTACGACGCTCGATTACGATTCCTTTCAAGGTAAATACGCCATCGGCCGTATCCGTCGGGGCAGTGTTCGTGCCGGCATGAACGTGGTTGTTCTGGGTGACGCCGGCGCCACCCATAACGCCCGCATCGCCAAAGTGTTCGTCAGCCAGGGTCTCAAACGTGCGGAAGTAACCGAAGCTACCGCTGGTGATATTGTGCACCTGACCGGTATCGAGGACAGCAACATTGGCGACACCGTCGCCGACGCCACCGATCCGGAAGCTTTGCCGCGGATCAGTGTGGCCGAGCCAACCTTAAAGATGGCCGTGGGCGTAAACACCTCTCCCGGTGCTGGCCGCGAAGGCAAATTCGTCACCGGCCGGCAATTACTGGATCGGATTAAGCGTGAACTGGAAACGAACGTTTCGCTGCGCATGGAAACGGGCGAGGCTAATGAATATATTTTATCCGGCCGCGGCGAACTGCACCTAGCTATTTTTATCGAAACGCTGCGGCGCGAAGGCTATGAATTGCAAGTCGGTAAACCGCGCGTCATCACTAAAATCATTGAGGGTGTGGAAGTTGAACCAGTTGAAGAATTAACGATCGATGTCGCCACCGACAAAGTGGGCGCCGTCACCAGCGAAGTTGGCCGGCGCAAAGGCATAATGCTGGTACAAACCGAAAACACTGACGGTAGCACCCGCCTCATGTTTGAAATCACCACCCGCGGCTTGCTCGGGCTGCGCAATCAGTTACTAACCATCTCTCGCGGCACCGCCGTAATGCACTCGGCTTGGCTGCGCTACGACCCGGTGGGCTCGGCCATCCCCAAATTACGCAACGGCGTCCTGATTGCCTCCCATAGCGGCCAAGCCGTTGCCTATGGCTTGAATATCGCCCAAGGTCGCGGCAGTACCTTTATTCCCGCTCAAACAGCTGTCTATGAAGGTATGATTATCGGCCTCAACGCCCGCGAGGAAGATATCGCTATTAACGTTACGAAAGAAAAGAAACTAACCAATATGCGCTCCTCCAACGCCGATGCGCCGCTCATCATGACGCCGCCGACTATCTTAAGTTTGGAACAAGCCCTAAGCTTTTTGGAAGAAGACGAGCTACTGGAGGTAACGCCGGCCAATCTTCGCCTGCGTAAAAAATTGTTATCCGCCACCGCCCGAGCTCGCTCGAAGTAAAGCACCGGCATCAAATTCTTTTAGGCCGTAGCCTTCAAACACCGCGCTGACCGTAATACCACGCACTTCAATCACCACCCCACGGCCGAAGTGCGGATGCTGCAATAAATCACCGTTTTGCAATTCAGTCAGATTTAGTGCCTCACTGTCTGACCAATCAAGCGTTTCGCGGGCCGTGCCGGCTTCCGGCAGCGCTTCCAGAAAACGCGACGGTAGTTGCGAATGCAACTCACCGCGCACAAAGCGAGTGGCCGCGTGTATAATCGTGAGCGTGTGTCGGGCGCGCGTCATACCCACATACATAAGCCGTCGTTCTTCCTCCAGCTGGGCGGCGCTATCCAGACTATTAATATGCGGCAACAATCCTTCCTCGCATCCCACCAGAAAAACGTGCTTAAATTCCAAACCCTTCGACGCATGCAGCGTCATGCACGTTACCCGATCATGTTCCCGCTCCAGCGTATCGACATCCGCCAGCAGGGCAATTTCTTCCAGGAAGACATCCGGATCAACATAGGTGGCTGTCACATTCAGCAATTCATCAATGTTCTGCTGTCGCTCTTCTCCATCCGGTTGGCGCTCCAGCCAAGTTACATACTGGCTCTTACTTAAGAGATGCTTTAATAAATCGGCCACGGTGGCAAAAGACTGCCGCCGACCGCTGCTAAAAGCCCGCAGTACTGGCCCGATTATCGGCTGCCCGGTGAATTGCGTGGAGAGGTATTCTTCGAGTGATTGTTCGACCGCCGCACTGGCCGCTTCCCAGCGACTAATTGTTTTCGGTCCAACTCCTCGCCACAGCGCATCGGCAATCCGTCGCAAACCAAGTGACGATCGTGGGTTTACCCAGAACTGCAAAAAAGCCAAGGCATCTTTAATTTCCCGGCGCTCATAAAAGCGCCACCCACCCACAATTACATACGGCACTCGATAAGCCAGAAATTCTTCTTCAAAGGCTCGTGACTGGGCATTCGTGCGGTACAACACCACGCACTCGCTAAGCTTCCCGCCGTCTGATCGCACCTGCTCAATGGCTTGCCGGACAAACCGCGCTTCTTCCCGATCAGAACCCAGCGCAATAATCTGAACTGGTTCTCCCTGCGTTGCCGCCGTCCATAATTTTTTATGCTTCTGATCGCTATTTTCGGCAATCACGGTATTGGCTGCCTCCAGAATAGTCGGCGTCGAACGGTAATTTTGGGTTAAATAAACAACCGCACAACCCGGAAATTCTCTCTCGAAGCGCAAAATATGATCGACTTTAGCTCCCCGCCAGGAATAAATTGCCTGATAATCATCACCCACCACGCAAATATTTTTTTCTTTTCCCAACAACAATTTCAACAAGCGATCCTGCGGCGGATTGGTATCCTGATATTCATCCACCGAAATAAAGCGCCACCGATTTTGATAGGCCGCGCGCACCGTTGCTTCTCGTTCCAGCAGTTTCAACGGCTCGAGCAGTAAATCATCGAAATCAAAGGCATCATGTTTAGCCAGTAACGCCTCATAACGAGCGTACACCCGGGCCAACACTTCGTCCCCCGGCCGCCGGGCCACACCTTCAACATCTTCCGGCGTTTGCCCGGCGTTCTTAGCGCCGGAAATTCGTGTCTTGAGTAACGCCGGCTGCCACTCGCGCGATGATAAGCCAAGTTCCGATAACGCTAAACGGATCAAGCGTTCGCTATCAGACGCGTCGCACACCGTAAAATGGGCCGTGCGCGGCAGGTGGCTAGGATGTTCACGCAATATTCGCGCCCCCAAACTATGAAAAGTGCTGATCGCCGTCGGGACGCTGATCGGTCGCGGCAATAGTAGCTGCACCCGCTGCTTCATCTCCTGCGCCGCTTTTTTTGTAAACGTTACCGCCAGAATTTCTGACGGTCGCGCCAGGTGTTGTTCCAGTAAATAGGCTACCCGGTGCGTTAAGGCGCGTGTTTTACCCGAACCAGCCCCGGCCAGCACCAGCACCGGCCCATGGATCGTCTCCACTACCTGACGTTGTTCCGGATTGAGTTCCGTTAACAGCTTGCTCACGCCGCCGTCTAACGTAGTTCGTAGGTAATCGTCACCGTCGCCTTTAGTTCTTCCATTCCGGAAGGTACTGGTAATTTAGCGTCACCGCCCACAGCGGCTTCGGCTCGCCCAAAAATCGGTGGCCCGCCGCCTACCGCATCAACTTTGAACGATTTTACTGAACCCAACCGGACACCAAGCGTTTTTGCCAGGCGCTCCGCTTTCTCACGGGCATCTTCAATCGCTTTTGTTTGGGCTTCTTCCTGTAGGGCTGTTGGGTCGTCCACTTCAAAAGCCACCCCGCCGGCTTGATTAGCCCCGGCCGCCGTGCCCTGTGTCAGCACGTCACCCACCCGCTCCAAATCACGAATGGTCACTGTCACTGTTTCATTGGCTTCAAAACCGCGCAGTGTTCGCCCGGTTTGGAAATCATAGGCCGGGTTTACGGACACGTTACTTGTTTTAATATCGTCTTTCTTGATGCCGGTTGCCTCCAAAGCTTTTTGCACTGCCGAAAACTTCGTGGCCAACTGATCAATCGCTTGCTTGGCAGTCGGTTGTGCTTCTATCTGAACTCCCAAAGTTAAACGGGCCACATCCGGCTTACTCGTCACCTCGCCTGTGCCCTGGACACTAATTTCCCGGTTCGCTTCAGTTTCCTGTTTAATGCGCTGCGGCTGCGAGGTGATATACTGACCGGCCAAGTAAAAAAGTCCGGCCAGTACCACCACTCCCACCCAACCCGGATTGCGCAACGAGGTGCCTTCAAACATACTATCACCATACCCTATTATGTCCGGGCATTCCAAGTGGGCGCAGATCAAACGCCAAAAAGCGGTCGTTGACTTGAAGCGCGGCCAGGCCTTCACCAAACTGGCCCGGGCCATCACCGTAGCCGCTCGCCACGGTGCCAACCCCACCATGAACGCCGCCCTACAACGCGCCATTGATCAAGCGCGCGCGGCCAACATGCCTAAAGACAACATCGATCACGCTATCCAACGCGCCGCCGATACTAGCGCCGCTCAACTCGAACAGTTATTACTTGAAGCCTACGGCCCCGGTGGTGTCGGCATACTCATCAGTGTTGCCACCGATAACCATAACCGTACGATTGCCGAGCTACGACATCTTTTAACTGAACATCGGGCTTCACTTGGCACCACCGGCAGCGTGCTCTGGCAATTTGAACGACAGGGATCTGCCTGGCAACCAAAGCAATCACTCCCGCTCGACGATACAAGTAAAAAACAACTCACTAATCTTATAGCCGCCCTCGAACAGAGCGACGACGTGATTGATGTTACTACGAATGCGAAGGGAGGTGACTCATATGACAGCTAAACAACGTCTAAGTCTTACCGCCAGCGCCGCTCTCACCGGACTGTTACTCGCGGGTGCCGCCTTGGCTGACAACGAAGTGCCGCCCGGTGGCCCATGCGATCCGCTGACCAATACTTTCAAAAACCATGGGAAGTACGTCTCGTGTGTTGCCCATAATGAGCCGCCTGGCAGCGGCGCCATAATCTCCGCCGCCGGCCGATCAGGCGTCGGCAAATAATACCTGCTTATCGTCCAAACACTTTTTGCTCGAGCCGCGTGACGCGCGCCGGAATGTCTTGCAACGGCTTCAGCATCGCCTCAATCCGCTGTAGGGTATCCAGAATTTTGTCTATCGTTACCTCGACCCGGTCAAGCCTGGCCTCTACCTTATCTATTCGCCCGCCCAAGTCACTTCTCGCATCGTTAATCGAAGACTGCAGCTGCTCGGTTACTTCCCGAAACTCTCGCCTTGTAATTGGCCCATCATCCATTCCAGTAGTATACCATGTGTCCCCGGTTGAACGTTAATCGAACCATTCTTGACTCAACCAAGCTCCGGCAGTTTCTTAGTGTGCAACAACACATGATTTGCTCCTCATCTTCGCCCGTGGAATAATACAAGCAATGACCAAGAAGAAACCCACCAACCAGCCACCCGTTACCCACGATCAGTTGAAAGCCGTGGTTGCTGCGGCCGAAGCTCGCCTCCTCGCCAAGATCGAAGACAGTGGCGAAGAAACCCGACGCCACCTGGCTGTCGCCGTTGAAACCATCTCCAGTGAAGTCCGTGGCGCCTTCCACGATGCCACTGCCGTCCTGACTGATAAAGTCCAAGATCACGAGAGCCGCCTCACCGCCCTCGAACACCAGCCACGCCGCTAGATCAGGGAGTAGGCGTCGCTCTGAATTCGCCCGCCTGAGGCAGTATCTGCTTGTGATAATCATGTCCACGCAGTGTGCCGCGTTTTGGCACTAGCCCTACTTCTCCGCTGGGTTGAGAGCAGCTTGCGAGGTCATTACTGTGCGGTGTGTCCCCGGCAGGATTCGAACCTGCGGCCTTTGGCTTCGGAGGCCAACGCTCTATCCACTGAGCTACGAGGACCTGCCCCCAGTGTTACCGCAAACTGACAGGTTACTCAAGTTTTATAACGGCCTGTGGAAAACATTTCTGCTATGATAACCATGCTCCTTTGAACTTCGATAGAACACGTGGTTCGCTGCCACGCTTAGTCCGCCAGCTGGCGGATAGGTCCAGGGAAAGTCGGTGCAAATCCGACGCTGGTATGCCGCAACTGTAATTTCTGCTACCAAGCAGAATAAGTCAGAGCGCCTGGGTTCTTAATACTGTTACCTTCGTGCATAAGGATATTTTTTTATTTGTGTAAACTCCTTGTGCGCTCGCCAAGGAGTTTTTGTTTTATGAGTGAAATCCAAACACCCGACCTTGAAATGCTAGAAGAATTGCCAGAAGTGGCTGCTTTTGATTCGAAGAAAGAAGATGAGCCCGACGAAGATAAGAAAACAGAAGAAAAAGAACAGGTTGAAGATGAGGAAGCGGCAGACTTTGAAGCCGCCGAGGAGGAGCTCATGGCCATAGCTGGCTGCAGTCGGCTCGAGATAGTATCAGCTGCCGAAACATACGAAGTGACGGTCGAGCCCGATGGCCGCGCTTATATCGGCACGAGTCTGATTCCCAATTTTGTCCCGGAGCCCAGCCACGTTGGGGTCGATGACAAAGGCATAGAACACGGCATGTACGCCAGAGTTATGACGGGCCAGCGCACCGAGGGCGATAAAAAAATATACACCTTCATGGTACAGAACTACCGAATACCCGAAACCGAGCAACCAGCTGAAGAAGTTTCCAAAGAAGAACTATTACTTACCGAACCATTGATCATGGAACAACCGGGTGAACAGGTATGGAGTGAAGAAGAGAACCTCGCTCCAGCCGAACAAGTTGAAAATAAAGCAGCTGGATATGCGACTGATGCAGTAGAATTGCCCGGGGAAATAACCGAAGAAGTTGTTATCGAAGCGTCGCCGCTAGTAGCCGAAACTGATCTAGAAACGAGCATTATTGTACCCCTGCCTAAAACAAGTGCTATCGAGGCTCCCCTACCAACCGGTGTCGAACAACCAATAGCCATTCCCCCAGTCGAAACAATACTCCAAGAAAGCGACAAAAAGCCAGACATACCTCAAGGAATTGAGGTTATTGCTGATGTTCGAGAACAAGAAGCAACACCACCAAAAAGCATTGAAGTGCCGATCGTAGAAAACACCCTAGAACAATCAGAGATCATTAGTCAGCCACAGGTTGAAATCACGACCCTTGAAACCCCAGCTAAGCCCCCTGTTCAAAATTATGAGGTGAATACGGTTGTGCCAGTTGAAGTAAAAAGCAAAAAGTTTAAAGTTACTGAAATTGTCGTGCCGCAGGAGGTAACAAAGATAGAAAAAAATACGGTGACAGTTGAGCAAGCTCCCCCTCAACCAAAAAGTATCATGGCTGAAGTAACAGCACGTGAGACAACTCCAATCTCTATAACCCCTAGCGAAAATCTGAGCACCACAAAAGAAACACAGGCACCTGAGAATGATTTCGTTCCCAAAGAGTTGTCACCCACACCAGCAATCACCGCACCAGGCCACAACGAAGTACAAGTGCCAATAGAAACAAGAAAGTTACAACCAGTAGTAGTTGAGTCAGCAAGTACTGAGTTACCTATCACTGTCCCTATAAGCGCAACAGAAAAACCCACAATTCTTGTGGATGATTTAGCAGTTACCTACGAACCGTCGCCTTCACGTCTCGTGGTGCCGGAAGTAACAATAAACGATGATTCAGTAGCTACTCTTGAAGTGTCGCCAAAGCCAGCGCAGGCAATTGAAAGATCACCCAAAACTATCAAGCAAACCCCAAGCAATATTTCTCAACCTATTTCTGTCTCAAAAGTCGAAACGCATGCTCAACCACCTGTCGTAGAGAAAACTACACCAGTCTCTAGCGAAGTACCTGTTACCACTATTGAAGTAATTTCAGTTGACCAACCAGAACAAGACAGAATAGTTGAAGATGACTTTGTAATCACACAAGAGCCTGCGCCTGTCTTCAACAGTGAAAAAGTGCCCTTTGTCAATGAAGTGCCATCTCAAAAAGTAGCCATATCAGAAACAGTAGTTGAGTCAGCAAGTACTGAGTTACCTATCACTGTCCCTATAAGCGCAACAGAAAAACCCACAATTCTTGTGGATGATTTAGCAGTTACCTACGAACCGTCGCCTTCACGTCTCGTGGTGCCGGAAGTAACAATAAACGATGATTCAGTAGCTACTCTTGAAGTGTCGCCAAAGCCAGCGCAGGCAATTGAAAGATCACCCAAAACTATCAAGCAAACCCCAAGCAATATTTCTCAACCTATTTCTGTCTCAAAAGTCGAAACGCATGCTCAACCACCTGTCGTAGAGAAAACTACACCAGTCTCTAGCGAAGTACCTGTTACCACTATTGAAGTAATTTCAGTTGACCAACCAGAACAAGACAGAATAAAAGTAGCCATATCAGAAACAAGCGAGTCACCAACAAAAAACATGGAACCAATCCATGTTATTCCTGTTAATGAGCCAAAGGTACCGCCACTGGTAGCACCCGAAGCCATTACTCAAGAAAAAACTAGCAACCCTGACATAACTCCCCCAGAAATAGTTGTTGATCTTGTGCAGCCAATTCTTAAAGTGGAGTCGCCCGCGCCCATTGCACCAACTGAAATGGTTGAAACTCAGCCGTCCCCAACAACAGTTTCGCCTGTTGTATTCACGCCACCTGAAACAAAGTCACCACCGGCAATCACCGAACAAGCACCAACAACCGCACCAGAGCTAACAACCTTTAATCCACAAACCGACATAAAAGAACCTGCCCCGGCCGCACCCCCTGTCCCATTACAAGCGCCAACTACACCAGCGCCGCTGGTAACACCACCCCCACCACAGAATTTCACACCCCAACCCCCAATGCCCCCAGTGAGCACTAAGTTTGTAATTCCGGAAGCAATCAGTCAGTTAACCCCACCCGAAATAATAAGTGCTGTCTCGCAACCCTCTTCTTCACCAGAATCATTCGTACCAATCCCGCCCGAAAGACCCCAACCAGAAGTTCGTCCACTCTCTCCAGAAGTAGCCGAAGAAATTACTGAAATCATGCAAACCCCGCCGATCGTTCAACAAGAAAATACTCCACCACTGTTCCCGCCCGAAATAATCATTCGCGACCGCAAAGGCATCATTACGCAGCCGTTCTATGAAGTTATGGCCGCCCTCGAAGCCGCGCCACGCGGCACCACTATTGAAGTAGTCGGCCCCGTTGATGAAGACGGTAAAGTGCAAGATGTTACTGTATTGGAGCACATACAGGATAGCCAAACCGGTGAACCAATAATTCAACAACGCTTTTTTGAACGTCCGGTAGCCGAGCAAAGCGAAGCCACGCCCCCGGCAACTAATTGGGAGGTGGCCACGGTTGCTACCGGTGTGTTTGCAGTCCAAAGCGAAAAACAGACTTTCTCGCCTATTGTTATTACTGAGCGCGACCTGATCACCGTGGCCGAAACTGCCAGTAGTCGTACTACCAAAGCGCCGCGAGGTGCAAAACAAGAAGCCGCTCCTTTCGCTACCAAACCGCAACCAGCGCTCGTACTTACTGTATCTGATCAAACCACCACAGCCACGGCCGCAACGACCGTTCCACCAATCAGTATAAGAACCTATGCCGCAAACTAACACCCCGCTCCGGATCCGCGATCTGCTGCGCGAAGATATAGGTTATGAACGCCTGCCACTCATCGAACGCCAGGCTGAACTTGACCGCTTGGCCCGTCGCTTGCGCCAACGTCGCCACAATAATCTCATTATCACTGGCCCGGCTGGTTGTGGTAAAACTGCCCTCTTCCACGGTTTTGTTGAAAAGCTTGCCACCGGCGCCTACCGCCAGCTAGTCGCCATGCCATACCTTAGTATATCCGCCACCGAGCTCAGTCGGCGCTTACTTGAGGCCCCGGATCGGGAAACAGTTTGTAACTATCTGGCCGCTGCCTTCAGGACATTGCCGACCGTAACCGTACTCATTGACGATGCCGAACTTATCCTCGATGAACTGCACAGCCGTTCAGAGTTTACTCAAATCTTCGAAACTTTTTTGATCTCTGCCCGTTGCCGCCTCGTGCTCGTTCTTCCTCAACATCGTCTAACGATCATAAAAGAAAAATTCGATGCCGCCCTCACCAGTTTCGATATCCTCACCCTTGATCCACTCTCTAGTGCCGCCACCGAACAACTCGTCATCCAACAGACTCCTCTGCTCGCTCAGCGCTATCACCTCCGCATGACCCGCGATGCCATCCAGACAATTGTTGAATTCAGTCAGCAACTACCCATGCACTACGCCTTGCCCGAACGTGCCCTGCGCTTTTTTGAAGAAGTCTGCGCGGCTACTTCACTTCAGAATAAATCTGTCGTGGAGCGTAGCGATGTCCAAGCAGTGTTTCGCCAGCACGTTGGCCTACCGGCCCTTCAGCAAAATTCTGAACAAACCAATCGTTTACGTCAGCTGCCCGATATTCTAGCCAGCCACGTGCACGGCCAGGCACACGCCGTTACCATAGTAGCTAAAACCGTTCAAGCCTCATGGCTCGGCCTGAAAGACGGTCGCCGCCCCTTTGGCTCTTTTTTATTCCTCGGGCCCTCCGGTGTCGGCAAAACTGAACTGGCCAAAGTGCTGGCTCGTGAAGTGTTTGGTAGTGAGCAAACTTTTCTGCGCTTGGATATGTCAGAATTTGCCGAGTCACATAACGCGCAGCGTCTTCTCGGTGCCCCACCCGGCTATGTCGGCTATGAAGCCGGTGGCCAGTTAACCAGCTTTGTGGAGCAACACCCCTTTTCGTTGATTTTGCTCGACGAAATTGAAAAAGCGCATCCCTCTCTTTTTGATTTGTTCCTGCAAATTCTGGACGATGGTCGCTTAACCGATGGGCACGGCCAGACAATCGATTTCACCAAAACCATCATTGTTGCTACTTCGAATGTCGGCACTTCTTACATCGTCGATGAAGCTGAACAAGGAAAAGATATCACCAGTCATTCCTGGTTTAATGAGTATCTTTTGCCGCTCCTCTTGGAACGGTTCCGCCCCGAGTTTATTAATCGCTTCTCCGCCACCCTGGTCTTTAAGCCACTCTCTGATGAAACGCTCTTGGCCATTGCTCACCAGGAACTACGTCGTCTCGAGCACCAAGTGCGACCACGCGGTATCACCTTACAATTTTCTGATGACTGGCTGCGTCAGCAAGTGCACCACTACCGCCACCCGCTTTTTGGTGCCCGTCCGTTGAAACGTTTCCTGGAACAAACATGTGAAAATCTTGTAACCGCTAAATTATTACAACTATGACTGATCCGGCCGCCGCTTTCCAAAAAGTTAAGCCACTCCTCTCGCCAGCAGTCGTGGCGGAGATTGAACAGCGCCTCAAACGTTTTCGGGCTCGTCATGTTGAGCAACACCGAGCTGCCACAAAGCGCGCGCCGGTAGTAACGACCCCTTGGGTTATGCGCCCCAAGGCTCCGCCCCGTCCCCTTAATCGTTCCTACTTTACCCTATGAACCACCGTGTCCTCTTGGGTAAAACTACCTTTCGTAATGAAGAATATAACGTCTCACTCAGCCCGTCGGATCGGCTGCGGCATGTCTACCTCATCGGCAAAACCGGCACCGGAAAATCTACCCTGTACCAAAACATGATGCGCCAGGATATCTTGGCCGGTGCCGGCTGCTGTTTCGTGGACCCCCACGGCGAAGCCATTGACTGGCTGCTCGGAACTATCCCGCCGCACCGTCTCGAAGACGTGGTTGTGTTTGATCCCTCCGACACCGACTGGCCGCTCAGCCTCAATTTGCTGGAGTGGCATACTCCCACTGAAAAAGATTTTCTGGTCGCTGAAGCCATTGAAATTTTCTACAAACTATTTGATCCGGAAAAAACCGGCGTCATCGGGCCGCAATTTGAGCACTGGATGCGCAACGCCGCGCTCACGGTGATGGCCGATCCCGACGGCGGTACGTTGATTGAGATCCCGCGTTTGTTTACCGACCCGGCCTTTGAAGTGAAAAAACGCCGTTTCGTGACTGATCCGGTCGTCAAAGCCTTCTGGGAACAACAAATGACAAAAACCTCCGCTTTTCATCGTTCCGAAATGCTGAATTACTTCACTTCCAAATTTGGCCGCTTTACGACCAACAGCTTAATGCGTAATATTATTGGCCAGCGCCAGAGCACTATTTCACTGGCCGATGCCCTGGAACAGCAAAAAATTGTGCTGGTCAACTTATCGAAAGGTGAAATCGGCGAGACCAACGCTTTTATGCTCGGCCTTATTCTCATGACGAAACTCCAGATGGCCGTCATGAAGCGGGCCTCGGTACCAGTCGAAGAACGCACCCCCTTCTATCTCTATGTCGATGAGTTCCATAATGTCATGACTGATGCCTTTATTGACATGCTATCCGAGGCGCGTAAATATGGCCTGGCCGTACACCTGGCCAATCAATATATTACTCAGCTCACCGAATCAGTCCGCAATGCCGTACTGGGTAACGCCGGTACCCTCATCGCCTTTCAAGTCGGCGCCCAGGATACCGCCGTGCTGCTCCGCGAATTTGATACCCAGCAAGGCAAGCGCCGCTCTGACCAATTAAAAGAAGACGACTTCTTATATTTAGCCCGCCACCATTTCTACATTCGCCCGGTCATTGAAGGCATAACCCGCCAACCGTTTCGCTGTGTCGGTTTTCCACCCGAAGCGGCCACCGGCAATTTGTCAGCCAATGATGTTCGCACTGTCTCCCGCCTCCGCTTCGGCCTGCCTGTCCGGCAGGCAGGCCTCCCCAGTGCTATACTATAAAGCGTGTCGTCTCCCTCTCATTTCGTCGAGCTTAACAAGGTTGCGGCCGGCTTTAACGCCCCGCCTTCCTTCTTCGCGCGGCTAAAAGGCACCCGACCTCCTGAACTCAATGTCCTGCGTGACATTAGTTTTAGCCTGCAAGCCGGGGAACAAATAACACTCTTTGGGTTGGAAGCGGCCGGTAAATCAACCCTGCTCCGCTTATTGGCCGGGGCACTGCGCCCCGCCAAGGGTACTATTCTAATAAACGGCCAAGCGCCACACCGTATACTCCATGCCGCCGCCGGCTATGTTTCCAGCGAAGAAACTGAACCCAATGGAGAAACCGCCATCCAAATTTTACATGCCTTTGGCAAAACACACGGGCTTACCAACTTACCATCCCGCCTTGGTGAACTAACCGAACCACTGAAACTCGCTACTATCCTGCATCGCCCCGTCGGCAGTTTGTCGACTATCGAACGGTTGCGGTTAAACGTAGCCAAAGCTGCTTTATCAAAGGCTCCCGTAATCCTATTAGACGATGTCGCTGATGCTCTTGGCCCCGAAGAAGTAAAAAAACTCTGCCGTACTGTGTTTGATCATCGCACGCTCGTTGTGGCCACGCGCGTTGCCACTACGGCCGATACACTCGCCTTACCGATACTGATATTGGAACATGGTACCCTCGCCCGGCACGGCACCATTGCGGAACTAGCCGAAGAAGTAAATTGCCCAACCACCGTTGATATTTATGTTGAGGGACTACGGTACGGCCTATTACGGCAAATCAAAAATCATCCCGGCGTGAAGAACGTCCGCCTGCTGCCCAGCACCGATTTTGCCGGCCAGCGTCTGCAAATTCACTTGGCATCCCAACACTACTTGCCTGCCCTCTACGACCTCATCACCCAAGCGCCTCTCTTACGTATCGAAGAACACCCCATTTCCCTGGCCGACATCCTCCGGCATCTTTCCTGACCCCTTCCCCTCTCCCTGTATAGGGAGAGGGTAGGGTGAGGGCAGTTTCTGATACTCAAACCCTCATCCCTGCCTGTCCGGCAGGCAGGCTGACCTTCTCCCTATCCAGGGAGAAGGGATACAAAGCTAATTCCGCAAATAGCGCCGAATGCCGATCATGCTGCTGACAACCGCCAGCGCAACGGCTAACAATGTTTGCAAGCCAATGACTTTAGCCCAGTTAGCCGTCGCATAAGCGTACAGGTTAAACGGCTGCCCGCCCTGGTCAAAGAAAAATCGCTCTATTGGCGCTGAGACGCCCCGCAAGCTGAAATACAACAAAGTTGTGGAAATAGCCACCGCCACCAAAGCGACCAGCACGGATTCAACAATAAACGGACCCTGAATGAACCAGTTCCCGGCTCCCACCAGGCGCATAATATCAATCTCTTCCCGAAAACTGTAGATAGCCAGCCGCACGGTATTAAACATAATGAGCATCGCCAGCCCGGCAAAGGTCACCGTAATCAGTAACCCGATCTGCTTGGTGGCGCCAATGACGCCGATCAGCCGCTCAATAATTGGCCGGGAGTCCTCAAAATTCACCTTATCAACGAACGCCTTATATTTTTCGGCTTCTAACTGTTTCGAAATCGCCTGATACTGCTGCGGATCTTTGGCCACGATAAACATACTGGCCGGTAACGGGTTGTCTTCCAGCTCCTGCAACGATTCGGCAATAAACGGATCATCCGTATGACGATCACGGAATTCTTCAAGGGCCTGCTGACTGGTGATCACCCGAACGCTTTCCACGTCCGGCCGGGTTTTAATCTCGGCCGCAATTGAATTGAGATATTGCTCCGTTACTTTCGGCTTAAACGTCACCGACAAATCAACCTTCTGTTCAATATTATGCAGCACCGCACCGCCTAATACTGTCGCAAAGTATAAAAACGTAACCATGAGCAGTGTTATTACCATAATTACGGTCGTGGCAATCGACAACCAAATATTCCGCCAGAAATTGTGCCAGGCCGCGCGTATAACACGCCAAAAGGAAATACCAATCATAGCTTATACGTCCCGCCCTGCTGATCAGCTGCTACCTTTCCCTTAGTAAGCGTAATCACCCGCTTCTTGAGAGCATTCACAATATCGTCATTATGCGTGGCCAGCAGCACCGTCGTCCCCAGCTTATTAATCTTAATCAACAGCTGTACAATATCCCACGAATGCAGAGCATCCAGGTTTCCGGTTGGTTCATCGGCCAGTAAAATTTGCGGCTTATAGGCCAG
>CAYJWZ010000001.1:43760-46072 GCA_964374055.1 uncultured Candidatus Saccharibacteria bacterium
ATCTGCCAGCGTTTGATCTGAGTGATGTCCCAGCCGTCGATAATCAGCTTGCCGGCTGTTGGCCGCTCCTCGGCTGAAAGTAGTTTCAGTAGGGTTGATTTCCCGGCCCCGCTCTGCCCCACCACCGACACAAAATCCCCCGTCGGGATCGTCAGTGAAATATCCAGTAAAGCCTCACTGGTTGCCGTATACACCTTCGAAACCTTCTGAAAAGTGATCACCCGCTTAGTATACCCATCACGAGGCTTACAAGAAAGCCGCCAGATCCCCGTCCAGTACCGCCGCCGCATCAGTCACCTCCACTTTCGTCCGGTGATCCTTGACCATGGTATAGGGGTGCAACACATAGGAACGAATCTGATTTCCCCAGGCCGCTTGTTTGACAATACCCCTAAGCTCACTGATCTCGGCCACTCGCTGTTCCTCGGCGAGGGCCTGCAATTTCGCCTGCAAAATACCCAAAGCCACGGCTTTATTCTGCGCTTGCGATCGTTCCTGCTGCGATTTTACCACCATCCCCGTTGGCACATGGGTAATCCGCACCGCCGAGCTGGTTTTATTGACGTGCTGCCCACCGGCGCCACCCGCCCGAAAGGTATCAATCTTTAAATCAACCGGGTTAATTTCCGGCAACTCGGTGGCTGATAACTGCGGCACCACTTCCACTCGCGCAAACGACGTTTGCCGTAAATTGTCGGCGTTATACGGTGAAAGTCGTACCAGCCGATGTACTCCATGCTCCCCTCGTAATATGCCATACACATAGTTCCCCTCAACCGAAAACGTGCTGTGTTTAATGCCCGCTTCCTCACCGGCCGAGCGGTCTAGCAGCCGCGTACGCCAACCACGCTGCTCGGCTGCCCGTAAGTACATGCGCTCCAGCATTTCCGCCCAATCGGCAGCATCCGTTCCCCCCGCCCCCGCTTGAATTGTCACAATCGCGCCGGCCCGGTCATGCGGCCCGTTAAAACGCAACTCTTTTTCTTTTAAAATAATCTGCTGTTCTATCGCCTGTAGTTCTTCCTCTGCATCGCCCAGCGTGGCCGCATCTTTTTCGGCCGTCGCCAGTTCAATCAATTCACTCACCGACGCTAATTGCTGGGTGAGGCGCGTCATGAAGTTCACCTCTTCTTGCCGGCTGGCCATTTCCCGGGTAAGCCGTTGCGCCCGCTCGGCCTCCTTCCAGAAATCCGGCTTCTGCTGTTCGGCTTCTATCTCGGCAATCCGCACCTTGAGTTTTGGCAAGTCAAAGCCGGTCGGCGAGTTTCCCCGTCCGCTCCCGCAAAACCCGAATCTTTAGTTGTAGTTCTTTGTTATCCATGAGCCAGCCAAGGGAATCGAACCCTTAACCTTCGCGTTACGAATGCGGTGCTCTACCATTGAGCTAGGCTGGCCAAAAAACATGTACTCAAAGAACTACCACTGACTTGCCCGCCGAAGCCTTGGCGTAGGCGGGGCTACATCGGCATCCGCACTACACAATACTAACAATTAATAGAAATTCAACCTCAAGCTACCGCACGTCGTGGTCGTGCCTGGCGACTTTTAACTTTTTTCGGCACCAGCACTCGATACTCAAATTCCGAAGCTTTTGGTTGTTGATGACGTTCCGGATGTGGAAACCGAAAAACAATTACCTTAGCTTTTTCGGGTTTGAGTTCTCCACTAATACTAATATTATGCTCGCGGCCAGGAAGATACACCTCCGCTTCGTGGGCCATGCGCCGCCCCGACGGTACTACCTTAAAATTGTCACTAGTAAAACCAACAAATGCCGTGCCCCAATGTGCTTGTTCATCCGGTAACTGACTGTCCCCATAACCCAGGACATTTTGTGCCTCAAAACTAGCATTTTCAGTTTCTCGATACGGTTCAATCGTTAGAGACTCGCCGCGCATAAGTCGCAATGCATCCTCGGGCGCAATACCACGATAAAGCGTATTTTTTTCATCCTCAGGCAAAACCTCCTCAACATCTTCCCACGACCCTAACTCAGTACTTGCCGGCAGAACCTCAAAATGGCGCCGCAAATCGGCTTGTTCCGCCAAGAGATTATCAAAATCTTCCGCCGAACGGATCGGAGCGTATTCAGAAGCTGCCTCAAGCGATGGCGTAGAATAGCCTTCAAACCCTCGTCGACCCATAACTAAAAGCATGCGTGATTATACCGTCCTCAGATGATTCCCCGCCGCCGCTGATGTTGTTTCAATTCCTCGGCGTATTCTGGTTGTGTCTGGGCCAGTCGCTCCAAAAACTCAAGCTCGCCTGGGAATTCAAAGTCCGGTAGATTCAGTATCTATTTATATCCTTTC
>CAYJWZ010000002.1:0-36380 GCA_964374055.1 uncultured Candidatus Saccharibacteria bacterium
TTGTAGGGGAATGACCGTGAGGAGAGGTTGGAGATATTCAGGTGCCGGTGGAACATAGATAACGTCATCAACATGGGCAGCGATGTCGCGATCGCCGGCGGTAGCAATCGCAATCACCGGGCCGCCGCGCGCCTTTATTTCTTGCAGATTGCTCATTACTTTATCGTAAAGGGTACCACGCGGGTTGATGATGACTGAAGGTGTATTTTTGTCAACAAGCGCGATTGGCCCATGCTTCATCTCGGCGGCGGGGTAGCCTTCAGCATGAATATAGCTGACTTCTTTTAATTTCAGGGCGCCTTCCATGGCGATGGGGTAGTGATAGCCGCGGCCTAAATAGAGCATGGTTTGGGCAGCTTTATATTTAGTGGCCAGCTGTTTTATTTTTTCGTCGAGAGCCAGTGTGGTTTTGATATGTCGGGGAAGCTCCAGTAATTCAGTGTACATTCTTGTGGCGGCGGCGGCACTGAGGTGGTGCAGCCGCCCGAGGTATAAAGTGAGGAGCAGTAACGTAGTAACCTGGGCGGTAAAGGCCTTGGTAGAAGCAACACCTAGTTCCGGGCCGGCGTGTAAATAGATACCGCCATCAACTTCGCGGGCAATGGAGCTGCCGACAACGTTAACCAGGCCAAGTGTAGGCAGGCCGCGGCGCTTGGCTTCGCGGATGGCGGCCAGTGTATCGGCCGTTTCGCCAGACTGGCTAATGCAGGCGAGTAGGGTGTTGGTTTCAAACGGGGCGTGACGATAGCGCAGTTCACTGGCGTATTCGACTTCGACGGGCAGACCGGTTAGTTCTTCGATGAGATATTCACCAAGCAGGGCGGCATAATAACTGGTGCCGCAGGCGGTGAAGATGAGGCGTTTCGCAGAGCGCAGTTTATCTTCAGAAATATTTAGCCCGCCAAACTTTGGCATGTTTTTTACTTCGTCCCACCGGCCCCGCAACACGTTTTGCACCGTTTCCGGCTGCTCGTACATTTCTTTTTGCATGTAGTGTTGGAAGTGGCCGAGGTCGGCTGCCATGGCGTGACTAATGGTCTCAATATGCGGGGTAACGTGACCGTTCGTGGCGTGATGAATAGTGAAGCCATCGCGGGTGAGCATGGCAATTTCGCTGTCGTTGAGGTAGACAACTTTTTTGGTGGTGGCAGGTAACCCGGCCTGTCCGGCAGGCAGGGCCGCGGTGTCGCTGGCCAGAAAATGTTCATGATCGCCAATGCCAATCAGGAGCGGGCTGCCCAGGCGAGCGCCAATAAGCATGTCGGGGTGTTGGCGACTAACGATAGCCAGGCCGTAGGTGCCTTTGAGGAGGCGCAGGGTGGCCTCAATTGCTTTTAGTAGGTCATTATATTTTTTGAGATACAGGCCGAGTAATTGGGCAATTACTTCGGTATCAGTTTGGCTACGAAACGTCAGGCCTTTGGCTTCCAGCTTAGCTTTGATTTCGGCGTAGTTTTCGATGACGCCGTTATGGACAACGGCGATGGTGTTATCGCGATCGGTATGAGGGTGAGTATTGGCGACGGTGGGTGGGCCGTGGGTAGCCCAGCGGGTGTGAGCAATCCCGAGTGTGCCCGCGGCTGGAAAGTGGCTAACGGTTCGCTCAAGCGCTTCAACCCGGCCCACTCGTTTGCGTAACTCGAGTCGTCCTTCTTCCACCGTAACCAGGCCGGCACTGTCGTAGCCGCGGTATTCTAATTGTTTCAACCCAGCTACGAGGAAGGGCTGAGCCGGGCGTGAGCCAATATAGCCAACAATGCCGCACATAGAGATAGCTTTTGAGTATACGGTGCGGTAGCATAATGTCTATGATTATTGTGACCGGGGGGGCGGGGTTGATTGGGAGTGCTTTGGTGTGGGCATTGAATAAGCGTGGCCGAACGGACTTGTTAGTTGTCGATGATGTTGATCATCTAGAGAAAAAAAGAAATTTGCAGCCGCTCAAGTATGAGAAACAGGTTGGTATTAAGGAGTTTCGGGAAGAGTTGTTGGGAGGCCGAGTTAAGGCCGAAGCAATTCTGCACATGGGAGCGATCTCCTCGACATTTGAGAAAAATTGGGAGCGGTTGCAGGATTTAAATGTTTCGTATACGCAGGCTGTTATTCAGTGGGCGGTGAAAAATACTATCCGGTGTGTGTATGCCTCAAGCGCGGCAACGTATGGCGATGGGGTAAACGGTTATAGTGATGACCATGCTCTCTTTGATAAATTGCAACCGCTTAATTTGTATGGGAAATCGAAGTTAGCAGTTGATATGTGGGCACGTGATAATGGCTACCTAGAAGATGCAGTGGGGCTGCGCTATTTTAATGTGTTCGGGCCGAACGAGTATCACAAAGGTGAGATGCGCAGTGTGGTGACTAAGAAGTTTGACGAGTTACAACAGCACGGATTTATCGAATTATTTAAATCGAATGACCCGCAGTATGAAGACGGACAGCAGCCGCGCGATTTCGTGTATGTGAAAGATGCCGTGGAGGCTACACTCTTCTTTTTAGATAAACCGAAACTGGGCGGCGTATATAACATTGGGACGGGGAAGGCCGAAACGTGGAACACAGTGGCACGGGCGATGTTCACGGCTGTGGGAAAACCAGCGGACATTCGCTATATTTCGTTGCCGGCGGCGTTGGCCCCACAGTATCAGAATTTTACGCAAGCCGATATTACTAAACTTACGGCGGCGGGATATAGCCGACCTTTCATGCCGGTCGCCGCGGCCGTAACCGACTATATTCAACACTACTTGACCATTCGACAGGCTCAGGGTAAACCCACAGATAGACATGATCATAGACATCTAGCAGAATAACTCTATGAAAGGTATTATTTTAGCCGGCGGGGCGGGAACGCGGTTGCATCCGTTGACCTTGGCCGTCAGCAAGCAATTGTTGTCGGTGTACGACAAGCCGATGGTGTATTATCCGCTGTCGACGTTGATGTTGGCGGGGGTAAAGGAGATTTTGGTTATTTCGACGCCGCCGGATTTACCGCTCTATAAAAAATTATTGGGTGATGGTTCGCAGTTGGGCATGCAGTTTTCCTATGCGGAACAGCCGCGGCCGGAAGGGCTGGCCCAGGCTTTTATTATCGGCGCAGAGTTTATTGGCTCAAACAGTGTGGCCTTAATTCTGGGCGATAACATTTTTTATGGCAGTGATATGAAAGAGACGCTAGCCAACGCGGTTAAAGATACGCAGGGCGGGGTGGTCTTTGCCTATCATGTTTCGGATCCAGAACGATACGGTGTCGTTGAGTTTAATAAAACAGGCACTGTGCTGTCGGTTGAGGAAAAACCGGCTCAACCAAAATCTCATTTTGCCATCACCGGACTTTATTTCTATGACAATTCAGTTGTCGAAATTGCCAGAAATCTTAAGCCTTCGCCACGCGGCGAGTTGGAAATTACTGACGTTAATAAAAAGTATTTAGAGCGGGGTGAATTGAAAGTGGTAGTGCTTTCCCGCGGCACTGCCTGGCTGGATTCCGGCACGCACGCTTCTCTTCTGCAATCAGCCACGTTTGTGCAAACCGTCGAAGAGCGGCAGGGTTTGAAGATTGGTTGCGTCGAAGAAATTGCTTATCGGATGGGCTATATCACGAATGAGCAGCTCAAAAAACTAGCCGAGCCACTCACCAAAAGCGGCTACGGAAATTACCTGCTGCACGTGGCAGCGGAGTGAGGGGTGTGTTAGAGTACATGCATGAAGCGACCTCGGAACATACCAATCAACGGCCATGAGCCGGTTACGCAGACGGAGTTTAGTTCAACCATGCCGGCGATCAAGAAAGAGTTTGATCGTATGGCGACGAAGGAAAATCTGGAAGAAGTGAAGGAAGAAGTTACTAATTTAAAAGAGGAGGTTAGGGAGTTAAAAGAGGAAGTAAGGCTTTCCCGGCGCGTGCAGGAGCGAATGTTGAAGATTCTGGAGTCAATCGAAGGGCGAATGAAAGAATCGGTCGATATTCCGCAACGCGTCGAAAAGCTGGAATACGAGGTTTTTCTGTTGAAGACGCGGCAGAAAAGTAAGTAAGCCAAGAAAAAACCGCCCGTTGCATTGACAGAAAGAGCGTTTTTAGGTAGCGTGGCGAGGCCTGCCTGCCGGCAGGCAAGCTGTTATACTACCCTTATGTCTATTAAATATAGTGTCGTTATTCCGGCGCGGGATGAAGAAAACGATCTGCGGCCGCTTTATGACGCCCTGAAGGGTGTTATGGAGAGTATGACTCAAGAGTGGGAGCTGATTTTCATCGATGATGGCAGTCAGGATGGGACGTGGCCGGTGATGCAGGAATTGCGGGAGAAAGATCCGCGGGTGAAGCTGATTCGCTTCCGGCGCAGCTTTGGGCAAACGG
This sequence comes from uncultured Candidatus Saccharibacteria bacterium, assembly GCA_964374055.1. GTDB lineage: Bacteria > Patescibacteriota > Andersenbacteria > UBA10190 > UBA10190 > CAYJWZ01. The sequence goes on from CAYJWZ010000002.1 coordinate 4,358, forward strand.
CCGGCTGGTCAGCCGGGTTTGATCATGCGCAGGGCGAGTACGTCATTGTGATGGATGCTGATCTGCAGAATGATCCGAAAGACATTCCGGCTTTGATTAAAAAGTTAGAAGAAGAAAAATTAGATGTTGTTTCCGGCTGGCGGAAAAATCGGAAAGACGACGGCGTGTTGAAGCTGGGCAGCAAGATTGGCAATTGGATTCATCGCTGGGTGACGGGTGAGAAAATTCATGATCACGGCTGCAGTTTGAAGGTGTATCGCAAAGAAGCGCTGCAGGACTTGGAGCTGTACGGTGAGATGCATCGCTATATTACGGCGCTCTTATCGTGGAAAGGTTTTAGGGTGGGGGAGATCGTAGTTAGTCATCATTCGCGACAGCATGGCACAACGAAGTATTCGGTCAAGAAAAAGCTCAAAGGATTTTTGGATTTAGTAATCGTGAAATTCTGGGTGCAGTATTCAGCCCGACCCATGCACTTTTTCGGGATGATTGGCGTTTTCTTCATTGCGATGGGATTTATTTTGGGCGGCACGTTGGGCGCGTTATGGTTGTTCAGGATTATCGGCTTGCAAAACCGCTCGACGCCGCTGTTAGCTGTCTTGTTTGTATTGCTGGGGTTTCAGTTCCTGTTGACGGGGGTACTGGCCGATGTGGTGGCCCATACCTATTACGCGCAGAAGAAAGCCTATTCCGTTCGAGAGACAAAAGGTTTCTAAAACATGTATATTCTGCTTATCAATAATGAGTTTCCGCCGATCGGGGGCGGGGGGTCGACGGTGACGGCCTATGCCTTGCGGCATTTAGCGAAAGCAGGATATAACGTGACGCTGATTACGTCGCGCTGGGGCGGTTTGCCGCATCGGGAACAGATTAATGGCGCCACCGTAATTCGTATTCCGACCATTCGGCGTTATAAGCAGTTTTGCTCGCAGTGGGAGTTGGTGGTTTTTGGTTTGTCAGCGCTGGTCTATACTTTTTTTTATACGCTGCGCCACCGGGTGGATTTTATTCAGGCGTACTTTGCCGTACCGGCCGGCTGGGTGGCGTGGTTGATCAAAAAAGTGCGCCATATACCCTACGCCGTTTATTTTGGCGGCTCGGATATTCCGGGGGCGAACCCGTCGCGCTATAAAAATATTTATCCCCTGCTCACTCCCCTGCTGCAGAAAATCTGGCGGAACGCCGAATTTCGGACGGTGTGTTCGCATGAGTTACAGCGCTTAGCAAAAGTGGCTGATCCGGCCACCAACTTCATTGTCATTCCGAATGGGGTGGAGACAGCTCGCTTTAAGCCGATTGATCGGCCGGCTAATCCGCAAGTGAAGATTTTGTTTATTGGCCGCTTAATTCCCCGCAAGGGTTTCCAGCGGGTAGTGCAGGCGTTGCCGCGGGTAAAGGAACTGGTTCAACAACCGTTTCAGGTGGAGGTGGTAGGCACCGGGGCGGCTAAGTCGGAGTTGGATGAACTGGCCCAGCAGCTAGGGGTGTCGGACCTGATTCAGTATGCCGGCACTGTTCCGTATGATCGGCTGGAACAGTCATACCAGTATGCCGATATATTTGTCTTAACGTCGCTTTCCGAAGGCATGCCGTCGGTGATTCTGGAAGCTATGGGCTGCGGTTTGCCGGTGATTGCCAGTGATGTCGGTGGCAATAACGAAATTGTATGGGAGGGGGAGAATGGCTTTTTGATTGAGGGGGATGATATTGAAACGTTAGCGCAGCGCTTAGCGGCTTTGATTCGTGATGCGGCTTTGCGGCGGCGCATGGGGCAAAAAAGCCGCGCATTGTCGCTCGACTACGACTGGGCAAAAATTATGGGCGAGTATACTAAACTGTATCAGCCCTATGAACGCTAAAGTTTTAATTACCGGCGGGGCCGGTTTTATTGGTAGTAATTTGGCGCATGCGCTGGTGCAGCAGGGTGCGCAGGTGACGGTGTTAGATGCGTTGTTGCCACTGTATGGCGGCAACGAATTTAACTTAGAAGACATTCGCAGCCAGATTGAATTTGTTACGGGTGATATTCGGGATGAGGAGTTGGTGAAGAAATTAGTGACGGGAAAAGATTTGATTTATAACCTGGCGGCGCAGGTTAGTTATATTGATTCAAAAGATCAGCCGTTTTTGGATTTGGATATTAATGGGCGGGGGCATTTACTCGTCTTGGAAGCGGTGCAACAGCTGGCGCCGGCGGCTAAAGTTTTCTTTTCTTCATCGCGACTGGTGTATGGCAAAATTCAAACCTTACCAGTCAAGGAAACGCACCCAACTACTCCCCTTTCGATGTACGGTATACATAAACTGCTGGGTGAAAAATATTATCGTTATTTTGCTGATACGTATAATCTACACACTGTGTCAATCCGTATTCCGAATCCGTATGGCCCGCGGCAGCAGATGAAGCACAGCAAATATTCGATTGTCGGCTGGTTTATCCGGCAGGCGATGGCGGGAAAGACCATCACTGTGTTTGGCGATGGCTCGCAAGAGCGGGACTATTTATATAGTGATGATATTGTTGATGCCTTATTGCAATTAAGTGACAAAGGCGAAAGGGGTGAGGTATATAACGTGGGCACGGATGAGCGGATTCGGTTTGTGGATATGGTGGATGAAGTGATTACAGCAGTTGGTTCTGGTAAAAAGGAACATGTGCCGTGGCCAGCTAACTATGAGAAAAATGAAACGGGCAACTATGTGGCCGATACCTCGAAGATTGAGTCGCTAACGGGTTGGAAGCCGCGTGTAAAGTTGGCGGATGGTATTGCCAAGACCGTGGAGTACTATAAAAAGTATCAGGCGCACTATTGGTAATATGTGGCTACGAAGCTGGTGGTGGGTGGCGGCGGGCGTCGTGCTGCTGGGATTACTACTGGTGCAGTTTGTGCGGGTCAACGAAAAAATATTTGAACAGGTGGCGTATACGGGGCATGCGGGGGAGCTCATTGGGGCGAAGATGGTTGGACAGACCTTTGTGGCCCCGGGAAATTATTTGTCGGGGGTGGCGGTGCAATTTGGGACGTATTCAGGCCGAAATAATACTCGGCCGGTGCAGTTTGGTTTGCGGGAATGGGGGAGTGCGGAGGATCTGCGAATAGCTAGGGTTATGCCGGCGGAGCTGGGCGATAATCAGCCGTATCGCTTTGATTTTGATCCAATAGCTGATTCAGCGGGCACAACCTATTTCTTTTATGTAACGTCTCCCGAAAGTACGCAGGGGAATGCAGTGACAGTCGGGATTGATAACCGAGATCCGTATCCATCTGGCACAGCGTTTATTGGAGACGCAAAAGCAGTGGCGAAGTCGGGTAAGCCAGTGACCGATCTTGCATTCGCTTTGTATCAAGCGGTCCCGGTATCTGCGGCAGCTTGGCATTGGCTTATATCGTGGTGGCATAATTTCACCTTCGATCGGGCTTGGTTGCCAGGAGTATTGGGCGCGGTGGTGGTGACGCTGGTGTGGTGTTGGGCGGATCGTATTAAAACGCGCCGGGCTACTTTGGGTACGCTTGGTGTTTTATTTATCGCGGCATTGCTCTGGCGATGGTGGTATGCGCGGGAATTGCCGCTTACTAATGATGAAGGAAACTATTTGTATGATGCGTGGACATTGTTACATGGGAAGCTGGCCGGAGGCGATGGTTATGTAAAGGCGCCATTGTTTATTGCGTGGATTGCGCTCTGGCAGTTGGTGGCCGGGCATACGGTGCTGGCGGGCCGAATGTCGTCGGTTGTTATTAGTTCACTGACGCTGTGGCCGGTGTATGTGTTAGCGGTATCTTTGTGGAATCGCCGGACCGGTTTAGTAGCGGCTGCTTTGTGGGCAGTTACTGGTGTGGCCGTGGTGTTTGGAATTTATGTACATACCCAGCCAGTAGCTCTGTTTTTCGCGGTGGCTGGAATTGCCTTATTAGCTCACACAGTGCGGCACAATACGAGAGCATGGCGCTTCGTGGCGGCTGGTGTGTTACTTGGACTAGGCGTAGCCTCGCGTAAAAGTGTGCTGGCGGTTGGCTTGGTGCCGCTCATTATGCTGCTGATACCTCAATTCCACCCGTCGGGTGGAATTGAGGGTTATACGCGGAAGGTAAAGCAATTGGCGTGGGTTGGGTTGGGGTTTGTTGTGGTTATCGCATTGTTTTTGCTGGCGGCGCATAGCATGTACGGGACGATGGGTGTGCGGGAAGCGATTGGTATCGGGTCGGCGGAAGATAGTATTAATACTGACCCGGCCCAAGCCGAACAAGTACGGGCGTACTCGATTCGGGGGATGACGCCATTTTTCCGGGAATCATTGCCGCTTATTTTGTTATCGCTGATTGGTTTGGGTGTGGCTGGTGAACGTTGGGCGCGGCGCTGGGTGCAACCGGTGGTCGCAAAACTTGCTTGGCTGTTACCAGCCGCTATCTTCTACTGGGCGTGGTGGTTTTTCTTTGAGTATGAAGGCGCGGTTTTTCATCGGTTTGGAATTCTCGAATTATGGTATATATTTCCAGCGGTTTTGTTGCTGCTTGCGGTATGGCCCTTCGACCCGCCTATGCCAAGGCTACGGCGGGCAGGCTCACTTCTAGGAACGTATGTGGTGGTTCCGCTGTGGGTTTTTGGCTTGGTAATTTTTTACACTAACTGGATTAAATTTCACGCCAATTACATTGCCGAATTTATTCCGCCGCTGGTAGTGTTGTCGGCCTATGGGGCGGTTGCACTGCGTGATCGTTTGCCACGGTATCTATGTGAAGCAGTTTGGCTGGTCGTGATAGGGGCGATCGTCGTAACGGGGTATGTGACGTTTGTTTTTGAGCATACCGGAACGTTTCAACAGGAGGCGGTGGCGGAGGCAGCCGCCTGGGCTAAAGAAAATATTCCAGCTGACCAGGCTATTTTCACCGGGGCGGCAGTTGTACCGTACGTTTCCGGTCAGCATGTGGCACTCGACATTGCCCATCCCCGCTGGTATGCCTATGAATTTACCCGGAAAGACCCAGTGCGTTTAAACACGTTCTTACCATCAGCTGAAAAAATGCTTGAAGCCTTTCGTAAAAGCGAATGGGTGCTGATGGAGCAGCAAACTGGCTTTTCCTTCTTAATGGAATACAGCGAAATTGAAAAATCCATTAATGAAGATTTTCAAGCGGTGCATGTGGTAGAGAACGGCTCGAACACACTGACGTTCTATCGGCGTCAATAGGTTTACTTTATAAACCGGGCAAACTTACTACCTTTAAAGGAAACAGACTTCCAGCCAGTTTGAGCAGCGATCTTACGCATTGCTTGTTTACTATAAATGCTGACGTGGGTTTTTGGGTCTCTTAAGTAAAACCATTTATCCTGGTGGCGCTGATATTCGGGGTCTTCCAGCCGATGTGTCTGGGCTAGTAGCAAGCCGCCTGGTTTCAAAATTCGGTTCAGTTCCTTAAATATTTCCAGGGGATTGGTGATGTGCTCGAATGTTTCAATGGCCATTATGCCGTCGAAATAGTCTGGGGGTAGCTTTGTTTCCATGAGGGAAGTGCGAATAATGGCCGGGTGACGTATAGGGCTGTAGGGATCTAGGCCATAAATATCTAACTGGTCCCGTTTTCTCAATTCCAGTAATGAAGTGCCATGGCCGCAGCCAAAATCGAGTAAGCGGCCAGTGCGCCGTAGAACGCCGGTATGTGTCAGACTGGTATAGCCCGGGATACGCTTGCACAGTTGGTGAATAGTGCGGGCATGCCAACGCAACGGTGAGTACATGAGTTCAAGTATTTCCCACCCAATTTTATACATGTACTCTCTCTGGCCGGCCGGCCAGAGATTGTCACGGGCCTCATCATTAATTGCCGTTTGGTCATTATTGGGGTGTTCTTCCCAATAAAAGTTCTGTAAAAATTGGCAGGTGGAGCACAGGAAGAACGTAACCCCGTTGATAGTGTGGCGGGGCTGAACTTGGCTGCCGCAGATTTTGCAGGTGGGATTCACTGTGTAAGTATATAAGTATCGTACGGTTAGTCTATGCGCTATCAGCTCTTATGGTTAGTCAGTCTGATCGGGCTCTTGGCCTTGGTCGTTCGGCTATTTGGTCTGGGATCATTTATGACGGCTGATGAGCCGAATTGGATGGTTCGTAGTAGTCAGTATTATCACAATTTCCGGAAGGGAGACACGGGCGGGACGTTTATGACCACCCACCCCGGCGCAACTGCCATGTGGCTGATCGGGGCTGGGGAAACAATCCAGGAAGCGCGGCTAGGTTTTAATGTTGATACATCGAACTTACATTTTTTTCGCTTAGCGGCCACTTTACCGATTGCTTTAGTAACTGCTGCCTTGCTGGGACTGGCAACATGGTTTATTGCCCGATTATTTGGTTTTTGGCCGGCGCTGGTCAGTGGCGGCCTGTTAGCGCTCGATCCGTACCTGACTGGCATGAGCCAGGTAGCGCATCTGGATGCTTTGTTGGCGCTTTGCATGACGGCCTCGCTGCTGGCATTTTTGTTGTACCTCAAGCAACAGCGCATGTCGTATGCTGCGCTGGCGGGAATTTTTGCAGGGCTGGCTTTAGGAACAAAATTGCTGCCGGCACTGTGGTTGTTTGTTTTTTTTATGGTGGTGCTTGGATTGCATTTCCGGTATGCCTGGCGTGAGGTAGTGCGTAGTATTTGTTTTGTCAGCGGCATAGCTGTATTGACTTTTTACATAGTGTGGCCGGCACTGTGGTTTACCACTGATTTAGATCGAACGTTTAAGCGTGATGTGCCAGCGGTTATCACGCAGGAACACGTAGCCTTGGAAGAATCAGATGAGCCAATTGCGCCGGTGACTTTTTACATCCGGACGTTGCTCGGGCGAGTGCCGCCGTTTGTATTGATTTTAAGCGTCGGGGCAGTGGTGGCGATGGGGATGGTGTGGTGGCGCTTTAAGAGGTTACCGACTGTTGGCTGGTTATTATTGTACGGAGCTGGTTATTTGTTGTTGGTGACAATGGCCGCAAAAAAGGCTGATCGCTACGCCTTGCCGGCCCTGGTTATACTGCCGGTGCTAGCTGGATGGGTAGGAGCGTTGATCTTAGCTCGTCTTAGGCCGGGCTGGCGGGTGACCATCACTGCGGTGATTACAATTGCACTCTTCGGGCAATTGTTGCCATGGGTGCCCTATACACTTGCCTATAACAGCCCTTTTTTTGATGTCCGGCCGTTACCGCAGCAGGGGTGGGGTGAAGGGTTAGATGCCGCGGCGGCATGGTTAAATGCGCACCCGTTGGGTGATCGGTTGACAATTGCTTCGTGGTATCCGGCGGTCACTGGAACCTATTTTAATGGGAAAACGATGAGTTTAAGCTCGCGACGGGACCCGCGAGTGGGATACGTGGTGCTGTATCGGAACATGGAAGGCCGGGCGCGGGACACGATTGCCAGTGATGTGTTGGATGAATTTAAGAACAAAGAGCCAGTATCCATCGTGGACATTATGGGGAAGCCGTACGTGTGGATCTACGAAACGTTGGGTACGAACTATTTTCCCAAGCGCGCCCACGAGATTATTGGTACTGATGAAGTGGGCCAAACTATTCCCGCTGCACCGGCCCGCTGGAGCAGTCTTGAACTTGGCATGGCAAATTATAGCGGCCGAGCAAATACGCACGATGTTTTGTTGACAGTACGAGAGCGGCCGGGTGGGCTGGTACTTCGACAGGTGACTACTAATGCAAGAAACATTGAAGATAGCTGGCACCGTTTTAATTTCGAACCGATTACGGACTCGGAGGGTAAATCATATTACGTGGCACTCACCAGCCCGACTTCAGTGCCGGGCAATGCGGTGACGGTTCGCTATATTGATAAAGATATTTTGCCGGGAGATATGTACCAGAACGGCGATCTCAAACAAGGCTGGGATATTGCCTATCGGTTGACAAAATGAAGCATCAAGAGTATAGTTTAACCCTCGCTAACTGTAAAAAAGCGTGTGCTTTTCAGGGCGAGAGGGTTCTTTTCCCCTTCACTAAGGGAGGTTTCCGATGGTTTCGGACTTACAACGACTCACCTTTGTCCAAAAAGCCCTTCGCAGCGCCGCCGAAACGGCTACTACCACAAAGCTGGTGGCGGCCAAGACCCATTGGCACTACCTGGTAGAGAACGGTGTTATCGTGGCTCCGGCAGAGGCCAAGGCAGAAGGAATTGATTTTCGCCTCTTGCAAAGTGCAAAGGGCACTAACCAACCTCCGGCGGGTCCGCCTCTTCTGATCATCCCGCTCTACGAAGAAGATCAAGCAATCTCGGTAGCGCTGTTACCCTTGATAAGTAAGCAGCGGGTAACTGCGATGTTTCGCGGAGCTTGTAACACTATCTTCATGTGGCCCACTCGTGACCAAGAATCAGAGTTTGTCCGCGGAACGACTTTGATCCATGAGGCTGGGCATGCTCACAAGGCATTCGTGGAGAAACGGCTTTTTAGGGAGTTAGTTGGACGCGGTCCCCGCCCCGAGTGGCTTCTCCGAGAAGAAGCCGAGCTCAATCTTCTGACTGCTCGTCTGTGGAAGGAAAAGGGCGGTGCGGCTTATGGTGCGCTTCTAGAGCAGGCTGTGCAGCAGCTCGCGCCCCATCTTATTGAACCCTCTTACGCTGTTTCTCCACCACTTCCCGATTGGTTGCGTACCATGGATCAGATCTTTGGGCCCATTCCGCCGAGCGAAGAGGGTAATCGATGGGGGCACTTCTGGATTTACGCTCACTTTGAATATCTGGAACGATCTCCATGGAGTACTTTTCACCGTGATTGCGTAGACCTGATGCGGACGATCTACGCTCATAACCAGGTTTAGGTTAGTCTTCGTGTCCCCGGATATTTCCATCCGGGGCTTTTTATTTGTACTGTTGCTTTGTATGTGTGGCATTGTTGGTATTTGGAATAAACATCCGCCCCGCCAGCTGGCGGGTGGCGGACCAGTTGACCAGGGTTTGCTGGTTCGTATGCGGGATACGATGACCTATCGAGGGCCGGATGGGGCGGGGATATATCTTGATGGGGGAGTGGGCCTAGGGCACCGGCGGTTGAAAATCATCGATCTGACCGAAGCCGGGGCGCAGCCAATGACCCTTCGACAAGCTCAGGGTAAACCCGATGGCAGGTACACAATTGTCTTTAATGGTGAGATTTATAATTTTCGGGAACTGAAAGAGCAGTACTTGAAATCGTGGAATTTTAGATCGACCTCGGATACAGAAGTATTACTGTATTTATTGGCCGATAAAGGGGTAGAAGCTTTATCGTTATTGCGCGGCATGTTTGCGTTTGCTTTGTGGGATACGAAAAAACAAGAGTTATTGCTGGTGCGCGATCCGTTTGGTAAGAAACCGCTCTATTATGCTGTTGTTAACGGAACAGTTTTGTTTGCTTCAGAGATTAAAGCGTTGTTGGAATATCCGGGACTGTCGAAAGAGCTCGACCGGGCAGCCGTAGCCAAATACTTTTTATATGAATATGTCCCAGCGCCGGCCACACCGTATGCGGCTATTCGCCAAGTGCCGATGGGGAGCTATGTGCGCTTTACTCAACAGGGCGAAGAGGTAAAACAGTGGTGGCAGCTTGATTTTGCGCCCAAGCAGAGTTTGTCTTTTGGAGAAGCGAAAGATCAGCTTGATTATTTATTGCAACAATCAGTTAGCCGACGCATGGTGGCGGACCTGCCTGCCGGACAGGCAGGTGTGCCGGTGGGTGTGTTTTTGAGTGGCGGATTGGATTCAACGACAATTGCTTATTATATGCGCCGCGTCAGTACGGAGAAGCTGCATTCCTTTTCGGTTTCGTTTCAGGAGCCAACATTTGATGAGTCGTCGTATGCGAAGAGAGCAGCGGAGGCGCTCGGAACGGAGCATCATGATATTCCGTTTACGGTGGAAACTTTTCACGCGGCACTTGGCGACATTACTTCACGTTTGGATGCGCCGCTGGCTGACGCGTCACTCTTGCCAACCTATGCTGTTAGTAAATTAGCGCGGGACCATGTGACGGTGGTGCTGGATGGTGATGGTAGTGATGAATTGCTGGGGGGGTATGGGTTGTTTCAAGCGGCTGGGGTAGCTGATGCATTACGGTGGTTACCGGCTGGTGTGATAGCCGGGCTGCAGCAACTGGCGGCGGAGCTGCCGACCAGATATCATAATTTTTCGTTTGATTTTAAAGTGAAATCTTTTTTGCGGGGTTTAGCCTATGAGCGTTGGCCGCGGAACCAGGTATGGCTAGGGTCATTTTCGCCGACAGAGCTGACAGAGTTACTGACTCCCGAATGGCAATGTGACGTTTTGGGTGATTTGATCGAGCCGAAAGAAATGCGGCGCTTGGGCACGTTTGATGCGGTCTCGGCTTTATTGCTACGCGAGTACTTACACAATGACTTATTGGTGAAGTTGGATCGAGCAGCCATGCTGGTAGCGTTGGAAGGGCGGACGCCGTTTCTGGATGCTGACTTGGCGCAGTTTGTAGCCCAGTTGCCGGTAGCGATGAAGCGAAATAAGTTTTTGTTGAAGCAGGTGATGCGCGATAAAATTCCAGATGCGATTATTGATCGGCCAAAGAAAGGGTTTGGTATTCCGCTCGGCTGGTGGCTCAAAGGGCCGTTGCATGGTTGGGCACAAGAAGTTTTGAGCGAAGATAAGTTGCAACGTGGGGGAGTGATTAATCCCGCAGTTGCCCAGCGTTTACTTCAAGAACATCGAGCCGGTAAAGCCGATCATCGCAAGAAACTATGGACGCTACTGACGTGGCAGCTGTGGGTGGATCATTTTTTGGCGTAAATCCAGATATAGGGTAAGCCGCCCAGGGAAATTATTTTTTCCGGCGGTTTGTTTTTGTAAAAATTTAAGATATCAGTTTCCACGGAGTCGGGGTCGCGTTCGAAGAGGGAACGATAGAGCACGACATAGTTGACGTTGTTTTCCTCATGCCGATTGAGGGGGGTAACCTCACCTTTGAAGTTGTAGGCAAATTCGGTGGGGTAGGGGGCGGCTACTTTGAGTGACTGGCTGCCCGGCTTGGCATTCAAATAGGCGCCAGCTATATCAAATCCTTCGCCCCAGCCGAGACGCCGGTCGCCAAAGAACGGTTTGGTTAGGGGATTTACATAGGCGAGATACTGCGGGTGCAATTGCCACAGGGTAGCGGCTTGAAACAGCAACCCAGCCGCGAGAATAATAATGGCTGCCTGTCGCCAGCGGGTGCGGAGTAACCAAAAGAAAACAACTACGACCAGGGCATCAAACATTAAAAAAGTGGGCAGGATGTAGCGATCGCCTTTTTTCGGGCTGAGCGTCATTGCGATGACGAACAACAGTGCAAAGAGGGCTAGCCAGGCGGCAGCGTGACGTTTTTTACTTTTCCAGAAAAAAAACGGGAGCGCGATAACGGCCAGCATGTGCAGAGGGGTTGAAAAGAAAACGAGCGAACGTAGGTAGTAGGTCGGTGGGGCCGTGCCGCGATCTGGCTCACAGCCGCCCTGGGTGACGCAAGCAGCGATACGGTTAAACGTAGTCGCTGGATGCGTGAAGAATGAGGGTAAAATTATGGCCAAACTGATGAGAAAGACGAGCGACCAGATAGCGGTGAGCAGCGCTGTTTTTTTATATTTTTTGGTTCTCCAGGCGAAGACAGCGAGAAACAGTGCGGTGAAGGGAATGAGAATTATTCCCGGCAATTTGGAGAGAAGAGCGGCGGCCGTGGCAAAAGCCGAGAAATATACATAGCGTTGTTCTTGAGTTTTATTCCAAAGCAGTAAAAGGCCAACAGCCAGTAAGCAAAAAACCGCCAGTAGAGAATCCATGGCATAGACGCGGGTATGGGCAATGAGTAATGGATTCGTGGCTAGTAGCGTCGTAAGCAAGACGCTCGGCCATTTGCCCCATAGTTGCCAGAAGACATAGGGGACTAGTAGCAAGAGTACGCTTTGGCCGATGGCGAGTGGCACTTTGCGAACCGCCCATGAATTAGAATGGACAGTGATCGCACCAAGCCATTGAGTAGTGATGCCCGGGTGCGGCTTCTGAACCAATTTTTCCCAATGCAGCGTGGCTAAGCCCTTCGTAAAACCAGCGGTGTTAGCCAGCCACCGCTTTTCATCAGCCGTCATGAAGGCGCCAAGATCAAATAGACGGGGCAGCAAAACAAGAATGACGAGTCCTGCGATCAGTAGCCAGTGCTGTTTTGACATGTACTAAGTATATAATGGTTTTATGTCGAAACGAGTAGTTGTCTGGAGTTTATTCGTTTTATTTACGCTAACCCAAGTGGCGTATTTGCATCGGGTGCCGGGTTTGATGGGCGATGAGGCCTCCGAGGGAGAAAATGTGTATGAACTGTGGTCGGGCCAAAAGGCGTGGTTGGAAGGCGAGCGGTCGTATATTGGGCCGGCGATTGATTATGTGCGCATGCCGTTCTTTTTGGTAATTAAACATCCAGTGTTGGCGTTGCGCAGCGTGACTTTGTTGGCAGCGATTATCTCCTTTTGGTTAGCGATTGTTGTTTTTCGGCGCCTATTCGGCGAACAGGCCGGGTTGCTGGCGGCTACAGCTGTACTCTTCTCGCCTGTTTTCATGCTGGAGCAACGGATGGCGTGGGCGATTTCACTCTCGCCATTTTTTGCCTTGCTGACCTTGTATTTTATGCAACACCCTCGCTGGTGGGCCCCCGCATTCGCGGGGCTCGCCAGCGGGCTCGGCTTGAGTAATCATATTTTATTTTTGCCAGTGGTGGCTGGTCTTATGGGCGGAGGGTTGTTTTATTGGTTGAGTGGCCCCGTAAAATCCCGCCGCTGGCGGGATCACGGGGCGACCGCGCTGCTTTGCGCGGTCGGTTTTGCAGCGGCGTTCGCAACACAGGCTTGGCAGTTGTGGACATCGCCGGCCGGCGATCAAGGTGAGCCGGGCGCTGTGGCTGAATTATTTTGGGATCGTCTACAAGGTCTGCCGCAATTGATGCCTTTGGTTGTTTCCGGTTCATCGTATGTGGCGCGGTATACGGGCGTGGAGTTTAGTTTGAGTTGGCAATATGGAATTACGGCGCTTGTTTTGGGTTTAGTGATCGTGGCCGTACTATGGGGGACTAGGGCGGCGCGGCTGTGGTTTTTAGCGACGGTGATCCATCTTAGTGTGTTATTAGTTGTGATTGATCGGTTCTCACTGCGCTATTTTGTGCCTACGATGTTGGCTGTGTGGGTGTTGGTCGGGGTAGGGGTGGGAATACTGTGGGAAAAATTTGGCCCCGTAAAACTTCGTCACGGGGCTGCGCTGGCGCTGGCTGGCGTTTTATCGCTTTGGGTGGCCTTGGTTGTGTTAATACCATTTTTGCAGACAGGTGGGAGCACGAATGATTTTTCGTTGGCCAATCGGACGGATAGTGCCTCGGCGCTGGTTGATGTGCGGCCATTGGTAACCTGTTTGCGCGCCCGCCTGCCGGACGGGCAGGGACAGGGTACGGTTACGTCCGAGAGTGTGCATATTTTTAATCGCTTATGGTTTTTGCGCCACTACGAGTCGGAACTTCAGGTTGTGCGGGAGGGTGAGGATTCGCAGTGGTTGGTGAATTATCGCCTTAGTGACCAACCGGCTGGTGATTTATGCCCGCAACTTACGTACTTTCGGGTAGAGAAACGCTAGGGCGATAGTTATGAACGTAATAAGGAGGCCCAGCATAAAGCCGGGAGCATAATAGATGAATGTAAGATCGAAAGAGCCGGCTGTGAGGGACGCGCCGGGGCGGCCGGCAATTGAATGAGCAGCCTGTTTGTTTATTTTCCAACCGTCGGCGTAGTTAGTGTTAATCGTGAGGTCAGTTTTATTGGTGGCTGTGCCGGTAACGTGGACAGTGTTGGGTGACCAAATGAACTGTTTGATTTGCACGCCTTTTGGTTCGCTGAATTGCAAGATACCGGATGAGCCTTCGTCATGGATTGTCCGGATCATGGATGCTGGTCCGAGTGGAGGGCAGTAATTTAGAGCGCCGTAGCCGGCTAACACGGCGGCGTAGCTGCGGGTGTATTTCTCGCGATTTGGTGCTTCGAAATCATAGGTGCGGGCGGTGAACTCGAGTGGCGGTGTAGCGGGCGCGATGGCCGGCAGTACTGGCGGAACAGTAAAAGATTGCAGCGAGAGCGCATTGGCTAGCGTCATGAGGTCAACGGCGGCGAGCGCGATCAGGAGATACATAAGCGGTAAACCGAGGCGCTTGATTAGCTGTATACGCGCCAGGCCAAAGCCGGCCAGCAGGCTCGTGGGCAGGATAGCGAACAAAACAAAGCGGGAAATGTTAGAGCGGGGTAAGAAAGGTGCGGCGTCAAAGAGCGGTTTCAAGATGGGGCCGGCTGAAGCCAGTAAGAGAGCGGCGATGGTAGCGATGACGAGACCGCGTATGAGCCGGCGGCTCCGATTGAACGCGCCGATGAGAGCCAGCCCGAGAATAATTAGTCCGATATAGGCGCCATATTCATGCCAGCCGCTACCCTGGTTGGGCAAGACTTCGCTACCATGCAGATAGCGACCAAGCAAAATTTTATGCAAATAGGGGAGCGTGTACGTCGAACCGGCGTAAGCGATGTCCTGAAACTGGCGCAGCCACAAGAGAACAGGAATAAGTTTCAGGGCGGCGAAGCCCAGTGCCCACAACCCGGCTTGGATATTTATTTTCCACGCGTGCCGCCAGTTACCAGTCAGAAATGGCAGGAGTAAAAAAGCGAGACCGGTATACATGAGCAGATAGATACCAGCTTGGTAAAATGTTATGGCTAAGAACAAACCACATATCATTCCATACCGATCCGCCTTCACCGAGGCTTCGGCGGACCTCGCTCTATAAGAGCTCAACCACGCCCAAAAGATCCACGGAATCCACATGGCGGCAAAAATATTGACGTGCCCTTCCACGATTTCGAGCAGGTTCACGCTGCTGAACATATAGGCCGTAGCAGTTAGGAGAGCGGCCAGCACGGGCAATTTTAACTTTTTGCTGATGGCCAGCATGCCCACCCCGCCAACAATCGTTGCTAAAAAGATAGCCAGGCGCACTCCCCTTTCAATGCCGAAAATTAGTTCGAGCAGAAACGTTGGGGTGAAGATGGGGAATTCCGGGTCCGACAAGCCGGCTGTGCCGCCGCAGGTCACTGGGTTCCAAAAGGGAAACTGGTGATACTTTAGAATTATTTCTCTATACGTATGGTGGAGCGAGAAGTAGTAATCCCAGTCGGATATCCCCCACTGTTCCGGCGAAAACCAAAAGCCGCTTAGGGCAACCGGCGTAACAATGACCAGTAGAATACCCGCGGCGATCCATTGTTTTTTTGTGGGTAGCCAATGCAATCCAATTGCGCCAATGATGAGGATGGCGGCAGCAAATAAGCCCGATTGGGTGGCGGCCGAAAAGAGGGGAGCGGTCACCTCTTTAAAATATAGAAAAACATTGACTATGCATACTATTGTGGAATGGTGGAAGTAAGGTTCTTTGGTCCCCGGCGCACCGGGCGCGGCCTCCGGGAGGTGGCACTTTACACAGGTTCAACTCCTGTCGGGGACAGTTTAGTACTTTCCCTCGTCCAGCGTGATGAGGGAATTTCTTGTCTTGTGGCTTATACTGTGGTAGAAGCAAGGCACTATGACGTGGTGGCAGAAGTATCGATGGGACATTATGTGGGCGGCGATTATTTTTGTGGCGGCAGCCGTGCCACGACTATTAGATTTGGGAATCTTTTTAACGGCCGATGAGAAGAATTGGATGATGCGCGGCTATGAATTTGCGCGGGCGTTTAAGGATGGCCGGTTCAATGACATGCTGCAAACGACGCATCCGGGCGTAACGGTGCTGTGGCTTACCGGCATAGTTATTTACGCCACACTGTTTTTAAAGCATACGTTGTTTACTAACGACAGTTTACCGATATTTATTTACTCGACACAATTTGCCGTGGCGTTGTTAAACACGGCACTCGTGCCGGTGATTTATTTGCTGTTACAGCGCTTGTTTAAAAACCGAGCTATTTCCGTAACCGCGGCGCTGCTGATCGCTTGGAACCCGTGGCTGGTTGGCTATTCGCGGGTGGTGCACATTGATGCGGTGGTGACCGGCTTCATGTTGGCAGCGGCGCTAAGCTTATTAATTTGGGCACAGGAGGGCTACCCACGGCGCTGGCTGGTTTTTTCGGCAGTACTGGCCGCGCTGGCAGTTTTAAGTAAAGCGCCGGCGATATTTTTAATTCCCTATTTTTGGTTAGTTGTACTGGTGTTTGGTGTTCAACGCTGGCGCCGGCGATTACTGGAGTTTGTTTGGTGGCTGTTGATTATAATTGTTTTGTTTGTGTTGCTATGGCCAGCGATGCTGTGGGTGCCGGATAAAACTGGTAACGCTCGGGTGTTGAAGCGCGATTACATGGTGGCCGCCACCACACCGCATGATATCAGTGAAAGTTTTAGTACTAACCTGTGGCACTACCCAGCGACACTGATTACGCGGACGGAGCCGGCGGTACTGCTTCTTTGTTTGGTGCTGGTTGGTTTGTTAATTAGACCCCTACCCCGGCGCTTCGCGCCGGTACTCCCCCTTCGTAAGGGGGAGAAAAAGATCGAATGGCTACTAGCGGCATATGTTTTTTTCTTTATTGTCATGATGACCATCGGGGCAAAGAAGGGCGATCGGTATATTTTGCCGATTGCGCCGGTGATGGATATAGTAGCGGTGTTGGGATTAGCCGCGTTGCTCCGCGGCCGAAAATTTATTATAGCAGCGAGTATTTTAGTTCTCGTTAGCGCGGGCACAGTTATTTACCATCATCCTTATGCTTTAGCATATAGTAACCCATTTTTTCCCAATAATTTGAGCCAAGAGTTGGGGTGGGGTGAGGGTTTGGAGCAGGTAGGAGCGTGGCTTAACCAACAGGCAGGGAAAAGTAAAGTGGCGTCGTGGTATCCGGACGAGCTGGGGTATTTTACAGAGGCGGCTGTGGTACACATCAATGCCCATGAACAGCCGGCCGTGCGCTATATCGTTTTATATCACAATATGTTTGGGCGCCCGGTCGAGCATCCGGCTAATAATTTTATTGATGAATATTATAAGAAGTGGAAACCGGTGTTTGTGGCTCACGTTGCTCAAAAAGAATACGCCTGGGTGTATGAGAAGCCGGTGTTTGATAAGAATGTTGGTGAACTGACATCGGGCCGGGTAGTTAGGCAGACCATTTCAGTACGCGCGCCGCAGTTTATCGGGCTGGAGGTGTTAGCGGCCACCTATACCGGGCGGGCCACAGAAGGCGAATTGGTCGTGTCGATGAAAGACCTACATGAGTGGCGAGTGCCAGTAAGTAAGCTTAACGACACCGGTTGGACACAGCTACTTTTACCAAGGCCGGTTGAGCTCGCCGGACAGGAGTTGACAGTCACTTTTTCAGGTGCGGGAACGAACTTCGGCAATGCACCAACTATTCGTTCGGGAACGTCTGGATTAGCTATCCGGCAGCTTTTTTCCCGGCCGGCCGGTCAGGCAGGGGTGAACGGCGTGATCGCGAACGAGTACGAGACCAAACTATTGGAACAATCAGCAGGCCGAGAGTAATCGGCAGGCTCACTCCGGTCAGCAGCTTAGCTTGCCTGATAGCGGGGGAGTCGTAGCGAAACGAGACGGTGTGTTGACCGGCGCCGACACGGGCGGCTTTAAAGACAGAATTGGCCACGTAATAGGGGGCCGGTTGATTATCAACAAACGTGCGCCACTGCGGGGTGGTGCTATCGGTTACCACCAGCCAGGCTTCGCTCGGCGTGGTGACGGCGACCTCAACTTCAGTATCCTGATAGCGGGTGACGTTCACGGTAGCGCTCAATAGTTTTGTGTTACGGGCGGGGAGATCGTCGGGTAACTGATTGCCGCTGATGTAGACCACCTGTTTTGGATCATAGGCCGGGTCAGCGATGGCGACACGGGTTTCATCGGCCGCGGCGTTGGGGATAGCGTTTCGGACCAGATAGGCCTTGGGATAGGCTTGCGGGTTGTGATAGAGGCGAAAGGAACCGTTGCTGGTGGTTTGTTCGCCGATGAGGGTGAAGCCGAGACTGGGCAAGCGGTCCTCGGTTTCTTTGGAAACAAACTGGGTGAGGTGGGTAATACTGGCACTGTCGAATAAGGCGCGGTGGCGTTGTAAAAAGTGACGGCCGTCGCCATCGATTAGATTGTCCTGATCATTTTGAAAGAAATCCTCAATGAATTCACGATACGGTTTAATGGAGAGAGCACCAATCCAGCGGGCACTGGAGGCGCCGGCGATGACATTGAGATGGCGACTGAGCGTACCGACTTCCGGATTGAGCCCGGCATCGGTGGCGGTACTACCTTCTTGCATAACGAGACGGACGTCTTTGCGCGAACGGGCCAGTTGCTCGGCTGTCGGGTTGGGTACGCGGATCAAATAGGCGCGGTTGTCGCCGGTGGCTGGTATGAGGTAGGGGTTAATGCGACTGTGCGGGGCGCTTAGGGCTATGACGTAGTGGCGGTTAGTTTCGAGGACCTGGTTAAAGCAGACGGGCGTATAGCCTTGATGATTAACGTT
The DNA here is from genome assembly GCA_964374055.1 of uncultured Candidatus Saccharibacteria bacterium. Taxonomy (GTDB): domain Bacteria; phylum Patescibacteriota; class Andersenbacteria; order UBA10190; family UBA10190; genus CAYJWZ01. The sequence continues at coordinate 22,917 of CAYJWZ010000002.1, forward strand.
TGAGGGGCGTACGATGACATGCTCGCGGGCGGCGCCAGTTATTGTTTCTTTAAGGCTGACGGTAATGGCCTCATCGCTGGCGATTTCAGCCGCATACAGCATGATACGGAGACAGTTGACGGAAGGTATAGTTGGGGTAAGAGGCTGCATAATAGTGAAATCGCGGGTGATGGCGTCAGCCGAGCGGATGTGTTTAATAAGCGCTTCAGTGTAAATCATGTCACGGCCGTAGAGGCGCGGCGGCACACCTGCCTGTCCGGTAGGCAGGCGTTCGGGCGAAATGGCAGTTCGTAACTGGTCAATCCATGTTGGTTCAGCCAGGGCAGTGACTCGGGGAATCAGAGGATTATAATTCCAGCCAAAAGCAAGCAGCGTAAGAGCGCTGAGGCTGACCAATCCGTAGGTGGCGACTGCGCGGACACGTGAAAAGCGCTGTAAAAAGAGATAGAGCGGAAAAACAAACAGAGCGATAAGACCTAAGATCCATTCGTAATTATAGGTGTTAATCAGGTGGTCAAGCTGTGCCAGGTAACGCGGCTCAACTTGCAGAGTGATAAAAAATGGGGCGAAGAGTGCCGCCACGCAAATCGGGCTTAAGGCCAGTGCCAGCAACCGTTGCCAGCGGGGGGTGGTGGAGAGAGAGCGGAGATCATCGAGGCCGACGGCGGCCAGGAGGCTGATGCCAACATTGAAAAAGAAGACAAAACGACCGGGCGTGGTGAGTGTGCTCAAAATTCTTTGTTCAACAAGGTAACGATAGAGTGGGGAGTATTGGCCGAGAGCAAAAACAAACGTCACTACCAGTAAACTTATTCCGAAGAGGCGCAGGGAGCGCTGGCGGCGCGTTTGCCAGGTGAGGAGCGCGCTACTGGCCAGCAGGAGCGGTAGTACGCCGGTGTAGGCCGCTAATTCCTGAAAGTTTTTGGCACCCCAGTAATTGGTTTTATCACCAAAAAATGTCGGCAGAATAAGCGTGATGGCATGACTTGGCGGATAGCTGAACTCAAATAATTCAATGGGCGATAGATCCTCGCCCCGCTCGGTCAACGGCTGGAACTCCCGCAGCGGTAGAATCGCAAAAGCCGAAAGACCGAGGAAAAGCAGGGCAGCCAGCAAGACAAGGCTGGTTGGTTTGAGTAGTTTCATTTTACGCCGGGGTAACAGAATTCCCCAGCGGAATAAACCGTAGAGAGTAGCGATGATGAGGGTGTAGAGCACAATTTGGGGTTGGCCACCGAGGGCGGTCGCGGCAGCTACGAGGGCCACCGCGGCGCTGCGGGGAAGAGTCGGCTTGATAAGAAGTGCTTCAATAGCCAGTAGCAACAGGGGGAGCAGTGTGCTGGCGGTATAAAAGTTAACGTGATTCAAGTGGCCGATCATGAAGCCGGAGAAAGCAAACACGATGGCACCCAGCGCCGCCGCCGCGGGCGAAAGCCGGCGGTAGCGCAGGAAGGCAAACATGCTGACTATGCCAACCAGGAAATAAGCGATGACGGAGATCTGCAGGAGCGTGATGGGGTGAATACTGAGGGCGCGCAAGAGGAGGTGGAGCGGGGTGAAGAAGCCGAGTTGGCCCCAAGCAATGACGGGCTGACCAAAACCGAGGAGATTGCTCCAGACCGGCAGGGTGAAGTTGGCCTGGGCAGCGGCGTAGATCACCTCAAGCGGATAATAGATAATTTTTAAGTCGTCGAGGAAATAAAAGTATTGCCCGCTGATGGTGCGAATAAAAAAGATGAACCAGGTCATGAGAACGAGGCCGAGGCCAAGAGCATGCGGCTTTAACTGCTTAGTTATTTGTCGGATTGACATTGCATTTCGGTTCCACCGCAGACGCGGTAGAGTATTTGATTATTTTCGTTGAGCACACGGAAATGATACTTGCGTTTTTCGTCCTCGTCGAAGCCACGCGTGTCAGCCTGAGGGCGTTCCATGTGAGCTTCGAGGTAGTAGCCCTGGGTATGCATAGCGGCGGTATCAGTCACGACATAGCGATAAGGCGAGGGCAGCTGATCGGGGTAGTATTCGTGTTTATTATAAAAATCCTCGGCTTGGCGCTTAAGGGTGGCAATAGCCTGGCGCTTTAGATCATCACGGACTTCCGTTCGTTGCCTGAGGAGTGAGGGCACTAGTGCGACGAGCAGTAGCACGACGAGAGCCGCGAGGGATATGGTTTCTTTCTGGGCACGTGAGAATCGCATAGCTTCATATTGCCATGGGGGAACATCTTGTTCTATTCTAAACGCATGAAAACCCGCATGAAGGTGGTGGCCGAGCACTCGCCGGCAGTAAAGAGTATACAATGCCTTCTCTGCGATCAAGACTCCACCGTTGAATTTATGAATTTAGGGCAGCAGCCGCTGGCCAACAAATATCCGAAAGCGGCTGATTTTAAGACGGAGGACTTCTTTCCACTTACGGTTTTATTCTGCACGCAATGCAAAAATGTTCAGCTTGGTACGGTAGTTTCCCGGGTACGAATGTTCGAGGATTACTATTATTTATCGTCAGTTAATCCGGGGTTGGTGCGACATTTTACTGAGTTGGCCAAGCAGCTTAAGGAGGCGCACTTTGTTGTCGATATCGGATCAAATGATGGTATATTATTAAAACCGTTACAGGAGTTGGGTGTTAAAGCTCTGGGGGTGGATCCCGCGATCAATGTTTCAAGGATTGCTAATGACCTTAGGCTGACGACGCTGACAGCCTTCTTTGACGCGGCCACGGCGGCCAAAATAACGAAGGAATGGGGGAAGCCTGACGTCGTGGTGGCCAGCAGTATCTTTACGCATCTGGATGATCCGCATCAATTTATTGATGCGGTGCGCGATCTTATGACCGACGATGGATCTTTTATTATTGAAGTGGAGTATATCGGAAATATCCTGAAAGACGTTCAATTTGAACGGTTTTATTTGGACCGAATATTTTATTATTCATTGACGTCATTGCGGGATTTATTTGCCCGGCATGCCATGTACATCGCTGATGTAGAAGAAATTGAGCCCCATGGCGGATCACTCCGGGTGACAACGCGTAATGCAGTGGCCGGAGCGCAACCTTCAAAAAATGTTATGCGTTTGCTGGCTGAGGAAGAGAAGACTTTAACCGAACCGGCTTTGGAAAAATTTAGACAGACAGTGGATAAATACATAACGGCGTTTCGCGATAAGCTCACCGAGTATAAGCACTCTGGTGTACAAGTCGCCGGGTATGGAGCACCGGCCCGCGTTACTACCATCTGTAATTACGGCAGGATTGGCCCAGAACTCCTTGAGTTTTTGATTGATGACAGCCCGTTGAAACAGAATAAGTTTAGTCCGGGAACACACATCCCTATTTTTCCAAAAGAATACTTAGAAGATCACAAGCCGGATATTCTGGTGGTGTTTGCCTATGAGTACTTCGATGATATTAAGAAAAAAATCGAGGGTGCCTATCGCTACTTAATACCGATTCCACCGCGCGAGGTAACCTGATTTACTATGTCTGCCTCACCTTTGATTACTGAAGATATTGAGACAATTGCTCGTGGAATTTCCGACCATACGCATCATTTAGCCGGGCGGACAGTGCTGATTAGCGGAGGAGCGGGTTTTTTGGGTAGTTATTTTGTGGGGGTGTTTAAGTATTTGAATGCGCATGTGCTGGACAAACCGGTGCGGGTGATTTCAGTGGATAATTTTATAACGTCGGCGAGGTCTTCGCAGGCGAATGAGCACGATGAGAACGTTCTCAGTGTCTGGGGTGATGTGACCTATCCGCTGCCGGTGCGGGAGAGATTAGATTATATTATTCACGCCGCTGGTCTGGCTTCACCGGTGTATTACATGCAGTATCCTCTTGAAACGATTGAAAGCGCGGTGACGGGCGTGAAAAATTTACTGGAGTTGGCCCGGAAGAATTCACTGGAAGGCTTTTTGTTTTTCTCATCGAGTGAAATTTACGGTGATCCGATACCAGAAGCGGTACCGACACCCGAGACGTATTATGGGAATGTTTCCAGCGTGGGACCGCGGGCGTGTTATGACGAATCAAAGCGCTTAGCCGAAACGATTTGCAGTATTTATCATGATCGGTTTGGCATACCGGTGTCGGTCGTGCGGCCCTTCAATGTGTTTGGGCCGGGCATGCGGCATAATGATCGGCGGGTGATCCCGATGTTTGCCTACCAAGCATTAAATGGAAAAGTTTTGCCGGTGCATGGTGGGGGACACCAGACGCGTACTTTTTGCTACATTACTGACGCCATGATTGGTTTCTTAAAGACGCTGCTGATTGGTCAGCGCGGGGAGGCATATAATATTGGAAATGGGGAAAATGAGATTTCCATGCGTAATTTAGCCGGTTTGTTCACGGAGTTAGTCGGCGATTACGTGCGTAGCGAAACAGTCCCTTATCCGGAAACGTACCCGGCCGGTGAGCCACAGCGACGGTGCCCCGATTTAACAAAGTCACAGGCACAGTTGGGTTATGGAGCACATGTCGGCTTGCGGCAGGGGCTGGGCCGCTTTTTGACGTGGGCACGGGAAGCTGGCTCGTACTTGGATACTCCTGAACAAGCGTTGGCCACACCCAAGGTTCGGGCGTGATTCGACTTGGTTTACTAGGCCTGGGGCGGTGGGGTACGAACATTGCGCGTACGCTCAAGGAATTTCCAGAAGTTGAGTTAATGACTGACAGCGCGGCTGCGGCACAGCTTGATGGTGTGCTGATTGCAACACCCGGCAGTACCCATGCGGAAGTGGCTGAACCTTTTATTAAAAAAGGCTTAGCGGTGTTTGTAGAAAAGCCGTTTACTACGAAGCTTGCTGATGCCAAGCGTTTACAGCAACGAGCGGAAGAAAGTGGAGCAGTGGTGCAAGTTGGCCACGTGCATTTATTTAACCCGGCGTATCGAGCGGCAAAAAAACTGGTACAGGCAAGTGGGGCACCACATTATATTTTATTTGAGGGCATGAATAACGGGCCCTATCGCGATGATATGTCGGCGTTGTGGGATTGGGCGCCTCACGATGTCGCGGTGTTGTTGGATCTTACGGGTGAGTTGCCGAAGAGCGTGCAGGCATGGGAGGTTGATGCGTTGCGGCCGGGTAAAAATCTTTTTGATATGGTGACTGTTCGTTATCAGTTTTCGAACGGAATGGTAGCTGTATCGTTGGTCAGTTGGTTGGCACCCGAGAAGAGAAAGAAAATTACCTTTATCGGGGAGCGTGATTCGATTGTGTTTGATGATACGGCACAGCAGAAAGTTACGCTGTACAAGGATTTCCGGCAGGAGCCAGTAGTGTCGTATCCGGAATATGCAGCCGATGCGCCGCTGAAACTTGAATTAGAGGCGTTTATGAAAGCAATAAAAACACGACAGGTTCCAGTGGCTGACTTGCAGCATGCGGTGGATAGTGTCCGCGTGCTGGCCGCGGCCGAACAATCAATTAAGCTTGACGGGCAATCCGTTAAGCTGTAATAGTAGGGCAACACAGTTTCGATCGATGTTTGACAACTCAATTGCCCCTAGGGCAGGAGGATTTCAGTGGCATGGGAAGACGGTGCATGGTTTGGGTCGATTTCGGAAGCCGAGCAGAAGGCCGGCGGTGCGTGGGTTATTGGCAATAAGCCGCACTGTTCTGGTCCGGACTTTCCTGGATTGGTTGATATGGCTTGTTATCCATTAGTGAAGATCTGGTTTGCCACACCTGATCGATATGGCAAGGGTAGGTACCCCTTGAAGGACCGGTTGGATATTCAGCGCGGAGAGTATGTTCGTGTCTTAACAGGTAGGCTTGACTGCCTGGTCTGTATTGCGGGACGGCCATTCAAAACGTGGCGGCTGGAATATCCGGCCGATGGTATTAACTTGCCTCCGAACTGGCAGCGTCAGTGGGAGTTGCCGAACGATGTTTCTCATGCAACTGGGATCACGGTTTGCCACCATGAGTTGACTCCGTGGGGGAGTGTGAGTGATTTGTATGAGCTGCTCTTTTGGGATACCGCGGCAGTCTCCAGTCTTCTGGCGCTTGAGGGACCGGTTAACATGCGAACCTGGCGATATCAATTGATCGTGCCTTTTCACGGTGGTTGCTTTCTCTCTCCTGGACTTTGTTCGTCGAACCGCCCGGTTCTGTCTGGCGAATATGTTTTTCTACGGGTGGCTGAACGGCCACAATGGACGGTTCAGCCCAGCTTTCAGGCTCGGGGTGTGGTGATCTACTTTTGAAGTTAGTGCCAGGTGCAGAATATTGCGCCTGGCTTTTTTTGTTGTGTTACTCTATCTTTGAGCGATGAAAAATTATCAGCGGCAGCTACTGGTAGTGGGGTTATACGCCTTGGTAGCCCTTGTAATGACATGGCCGGTTATTGGGCATTTTACGACTTATGTGGCCGGGCAGGGTGGGGATCCGTATCAGACCTTATGGCGGTTTGATGAAAAGCTACGTTCGTTTAATTGGCAAACGGAATTCTTGGGAGGAGGCGAGCCGCGCCTGGTTAACCTCACCGTTTGGCCATGGATGTGGGCGCATGTGTTGTTTGGTGAACCGACTGGGTATAACGTAGCTTGGTTACTGAGCTTTATTTTGGCTGGCGTTGGCATGTATTTACTGGCCGGAGACCTATTTAAGAAATACGGCGCAGCCGCGTTCTTAGCCGGACTGATGTACATGTTGTTGCCTTTCCATGTGGCGCATTCGTTCGGGCACTTCGGTGCCATGCAGGTGCAGTGGATTCCGCTGATTATTTGGGCTTTCTTACGCTGGCAGAGAAGTGGCGATGTCCGCTGGGGCGCGGTAACGGGGTTACTGGTCATCATTCAGGCATGGAGTGAGCATCACTACCTGTTATGGCTGCTCATTTTTGGAGTGATTGCGTTGCTTTATTTCCGCACATGGCCGAAGCAGTGGCTCGGGGTAGCGATTGTAACCAGCTTACTGGTTTTGTTGCCCTATTGGCCAACGGTGCGTTTGGCGCTTGCCCCGGAGAATAGTTTGGAGTTGGGACAGGAACAGACAATCCGGTTTTCGGCCGATACGTTGTCGTATATTACGCCGGCACCATTTCATTCTCTGTGGAGCGGCTGGATACACCGCCTGCTCGGTTGGCGTTTTCGGGAGAGTACAACGGAGGCAACGCAATTTGTGGGGTGGCTACCGCTCCTGTTGATATTGTTTTTTCATCAGTCGATCCCAGTCAGGCAAAAAAAGTTTTGGATAGTGGTGGGAGTGATATTTTTTGTGCTTAGTTTGGGGCCAGTTTTAAAAGTGGGTGGATGGGTGACTGGGTTGCCGTTGCCCTACGCGCTTGTCGGCTGGTTACCGGGGTTTGCGGCCGTTCGGGCGGTAGGGCGTTCCAGCATTTTTGTCATGATAGCGATGGGTATTTTGTTTGGCTGGGTAGTGCATACTCAAGTTGGGCGACCGCGGACAATTGGACTGGTGGCTGGCTTGTTGGCACTTGAGTTCTTATTTGTACCACTGCCCATGCAGTCGGCCCGTTTGTCACCGGCGTATGATTTTGTACAGACGTTGCCGGGGAAAGCAGTGGTGGAGCTGCCCGCGGCGACTAATTATACGGCGGCTTCGCGGGCGCTGCTGGCCAGCCACGTGCACGGTAAAGAAGTAGTGGCGAGTATTGCCCTGGAGCGGGGGGCGGATCCGGAGGCACCAGCTGAAGTGAAGGCGTTGCCGGGGGTGAAGCAGTTATTGTATTTACGCACAACCGATTTACAGCAGGATCGTAAAGAATTTTTTGGGCAGGATATAGCCGAGACGTTACCCGACGCGCTGCGCTGGCTGGGGGTAGGGGCAGTGATAGTTAACACTGATTCACTATCGGCGCTACAGCGAGAAACACTGCAGAATTTTTTGGAGAAAAAGCTAGATTGGAAGGCAGAATCGTTTGGGGATGTGCTGGTATACCCGGTACCAGCTGGTGCCCCGACAGCTGGCGGGGGTGATGGCATAATTATTCGGCGCGGTGAGGGCTGGGAGACCGTTACATACGATCAGGAGAAAAACCTGACTTTGGCGGCGTATCGCGGGCGTGCTGACGTGGTACTTATCAATACGGGCACGCAACCGCAATGGGTGGTGTTGTCATATACTCTGCTGGGGCGACAGTCGGTTACGGTTGAAGCGGCGCCGGGAGAGACGGTCTATACGTTTACTTCATCCGAAGAGCGGACGGTTATTGCTAATCCGACCTATGCGATTACTGATAATTAATTTTGAATACCCGCCGTTAGGTGGCGGCGGGGGTGTGGCGACCAAGCAGGTTGCCGAAGAGTTGGCCAAACGACATACCGTTTATGTGTTAACAACACACTTTACGGGTTTAGCGCGTCGGGAGGTGTGTAATGGTGTTACGATCCATCGTCTGCCAGTGCTAGGGCGTAAAAGTTTGCCAGTTGCCTCATTGATTTCGCTGCTCACTTTTGTGCCAGCAGCGCTGTGGCGAGGGTGGTGGTTGTGCCGCCAGGAGCGTTTTGATGTTATCAACGCGCAGTTTGCGGTCCCGTCAGGGCTGGTGGCCTGGCCGCTGGCCCGCTGGTTGGGGGTGCCATTTATTTTGAGTTTTATTGGTGGTGATGTGTATGACCCCAGCAAAGGAACTTCGCCCCACCGGAGTATTTTATTACGTTGGTTGATCCGCCGGCTGGCGGAGTCGGCTGGCGGGCGAACGGCGATTTCGTCTGATGTAGCCCGCCGGGCGCGCGAGTTGCATGGGGTGAAGCAACCAATTACGGTGGTGCCATTGGGGCTTATTCCGACGAAAGTGACGGTGAAGACGCGGACTGAGTTAGGTTTGCCGGAACATGTGCCGCTCTTTATTTCAGTGGGACGACTTATCCCGCGTAAGGGTTTTGAGGATTTGTTGCGCGCTTGGCCGGATATACCAACAGCTCATCTGGTTATAGTGGGCGATGGTCCACTGCGCAGTCGATTAGAAAAGGTTATTCAGGAGTTGGATATTGGTGGCCGGGTGCATCTTTTGGGTTTTGTGGATGAGACTAAGAAACAGAAGCTATTACGAGCGGTTGATGTCTATATCTCTGGGGCCGAACATGAGGGATTTGGAATTGTTTTTCTGGAAGCAATGGAAGCTGGTTTACCAATTATAGCTACTGATACGGGCGGGCAGACGGATTTTCTAGTTACCGGAGAAAATGCAGTTCTCGTGCCAGCGCGGCAGCCCGAGCAACTGCTGGGAGCGATCAAGCTCATATTAAAAGATTCCCGACTTCGTGAAGCGCTGGCGCGTAACAATCGGGAGAAGGTGCAGCAGTATTACCTGGAAAAAACGGCCGCGCAGTTTGAAACCGTTTTGCAACAGTATGCGCATCGCACTTGAAACACGAGCGCTGGCGGCGCAGGGTGGGGGCGTGCGGCGGTATGTGGAGCACATACTGCACGAGCTTACACGGCACCCTGAGCACACAGTTATGCAACTTAGTTTGTCGAACGAGCTGTTCGTCGCGCCGTGGCTCAAGTGGTATGTGCCGCGGGTAGTAAAAAAACTGCAACCGGACGTCGTACATTTTACAAAAGCGGACGTCCCGCGGCGAAAAGTAGTGCCGACGGTGGTGACGATCTACGATGTTATTCCTTTGTTGTTTCCTGAAGGTCAAAAGACGTTACAGCGCTGGTATTGGCCAGGCGCTTTGGCTCGGGCGGCACGCTTTAGCGATGCGATTATAACAATTTCAGGGGCCAGTAAACGTGATATTGTTGAGAAGTTACAAGTAGCGCCGGAGAAAATTACGGTGACGCCGTTGGGGGTTGACGCTGCCCGTTTTCGCCCTCAAGGTGTCAGGAACTCTGGCGATAAAGTTCCTGACACCCTCACTCCTTACATTCTTTTTGTCGGGACGTTGGAACCGAGAAAGAATGTCCCGCTGTTGATCCGGGCGTTTGCGCGGATAGCGCGAGATATTTCTCATCGCTTGGTCATTGTAGGTAAACGTGATAACGATTTTGGTGCAGTGCGAACGGCTTTACGGGAAAGCGGCTTGGGCAATCGGATTGAGCTTAAAGACTTTGTGTCGAGTGAGGAGTTATCACACTTATATGCCGGCGCTGATTTATTTGTCTGGCCATCGGTGTACGAAGGCTGGGGGTTGCCCCCGTTGGAAGCGTTGGCCAGTGGGGTGCCGACTATTGTGAGTGATGGAGGTTCTTTGCCGGAAGTAGTTGGTGAAGCCGGTGTCATCGTGTCATTTACTGAACCAGGCATACAGAAGCGGATGAGTGATGCGGTGTTCGAAGTAAAACTGGCGGAGGCAATGCGGGCGGTCTTAACTGACTCGGCGCGGCAAGAAAAGTTACGAGCAGCTGGGCCACAGCAAGCGGCGAAATTTACTTGGGCCGGAGTGGTGGAAAAGACACTGGAAGTATATAAGAAAGTAGCGATATGAAAATTGCTTATTTGACAAATGCTGGGGCAAGCAGTGGAGTGGGGCACTATGCGGCAGAGCTTAAGCAGCGTTTACTAGCATTTCCTGACCTTGCGTTCTCTGACTTTATACTTCCAAGTACTAGTGGAAAGTGGCCATGGCAGAAAAAGACGTTTGGTTGGATCCGGCAAGGTCGTAAGCTAAAACGTGCGTTACGGCGGGGTGATTTTGATGTCGTGCATGCGACGAATCAAACACTGAGCTTTATAGTGTCGCGTCGGGTTCCAGCGGTGGTAACAGTGCATGATTTGATTGAATTATTAGAGCCGCAGCAGGGGTTAAGCGGCTGGGCGGCGCGGTATTTGTATAGCGGAATCAAGCGAGCTAACCATCTGATTGCCGTGTCTGAGTATACCAAGCGTAGTATTATCGAAGTTTACGGGATTTCGCCGGACAAGGTTTCTGTTATTCATAACGGGGTGAGCCAAATTTTTCATCCGATTGATGGTTTTCGGAATACGATTGGGTATAAAACATTGCAGCAAGAAATAAAATTACTGGCTGGCGCGGAAGTCGTTTTATATGTTGGCTCGGATCATCCGCGGAAGAATCTGGCGACGGCTTTGCGGGCATTTTCCGAGTTACACCATAGTCACCCGGAGGTGATCTTCCTGAAAGTAGGGGAGGCGGGGATTGCGGCTGGTCGCGCCGAAACATTATGTGTAATCGACGAGTTAGGTTTACGTGAGCGAGTACGTTTTATCGGAGCAGTTTCTTTGGAGCGCTTGAATGAATTATATAACCTGGCCAGCGCACTGATTTTTCCGTCACGTTTTGAGGGTTTTGGGTTGCCGCCCTTACAGGCTATGGCCGCCGGTACGCCGGTTATTGCGGCCAGCACGACGTCGATCCCGGAAGTGGTCGGGGAAGCAGGGCTATTGCATAGCCCGGATGATGTGCATGGTTTTGCCACGAGCTTACAGCGGGTATTGGATGATAAAAGCCTGGCACAGAGTTTGCGGCAACACGGGTTTGAACGAGCTAAACTTTTTTCGTGGGAAAAAGCGGCCGAACAGACATTGGCAGTGTATCGATCTATTTGTCCCCTCGCCCCTAACGGGGAGAGGGCGGGGTGAGGGGTGTTATGGCTGACAATAACCCTCATCCCTGCCTGCCGGCAGGCAGGCTAGCCTTCTCCCTATCCAGGGAGAAGGGATAATGTAGCGATGAAGTTGCTTTTCTTATCTGCCTTCTATCCCCCACTGACACGCGGGGGAGCGGAGATATCAACATCGCTTTTAGTAGAAGCTTTACAGCAACGCGAGCACGAAGTTACGGTGATTATGAGTGATGAGCAGTTGCCGTTTACAGCTAAGCCGTTATTAGAGAAACGTTTTAGCCGGGGTTTGGCACGAGTGTTGGCTAAACGGATGGGTAATCCGGCACAGTACGATATTATCAATGCGCATGATTTTCGGACAGCGTTAGTGCTAGCCGAACTTGGCTGGGAAAATTCAGTTGTGACGCATCGGGACTACGCGGCGATTTGTGGCACCACGAATGAGTTTTTGGCGAATGGCGAGCCGGGGGATTGTTGCATGTGGCCGAACTTGTTGACTAATAATCCGCGAATTCAGGAGGCTTCGCTATTCCGGAAACCGGCTCGGATGTGGCAATACAAATGGAATCTCCCCTATCGCCGGGCGGCTTTCGCATCTTTTCCGGCGCATATATTTATTTCCAAAGCGCAGCAGGATTTAATCACGACGCGAATGGATCTTAGCGGCAAACAAACGGCAGTTATTTATAACCCAGTGCCGCCGGAATATTTATCAGCCGCGCCCGTCAGCGGTCAGCCGGGAAGTGTGTTGTATGTCGGGCGAGTCGAATTTTATAAGGGCGTTGGTTTATTACTCGAAGCGTGGCGCGAAGTAGTGAAGCGGCAATCAGGAGCACACCTCAAGATAATTGGCGGAGGCGCACAGCTCAATGATTATCAGCACCTAGTTGAGCGCTGGGGGTTAGGTTATAGTGTTAAATTTGAGGGGCAAGTACCGTGGAATCGTTTACAGCGCATGTATGATGAAGCGTCTATCGTTGTGGCGCCGCACTTGTGGGTGGAACCGTTTGGGCGGACTGTGGCCGAGGCAATGGCGAGAGGCAAGGTGGTTGTGGCAGCCAACACTGGTGGGCCGGCAGAAATGATTCAGCATGAGAAAACGGGTTTTTTGTTTGAGCGTGGCTCACGTGAGGCGCTTATTCAGCAACTGACCACTGCTCTAGCTCTCCCCGACCCCAAACGCACTCTCGTCGGTACTGCTGCCCGCGACTGGACCCGCCAACATCTTGCGCCCAATATTATTGCCGAACAATACGAAAAATTTTATCGAGAACTTGCTCGGGTTTGAGGGTAGTACCATGATTCCACCCGAAGGGTGGAATCATGGTTTATAGTGTAGATATGCGGCGTAAGGAGGCACTCGAGGTAGGCGAAGTTTATCATGTGATGAATAAAAGTATTGCCGGATATACGATTTTTAATACTGACGAAGATTACGCGAGGATACTACAAGCGTTAGAGTACTTTTCGATTGCTGAGCCGCTGCCAAAGTTTTCATATTTTCTTCAGCGGAGCAGAGAAGTTGGCAAAACGTTTCCAGTTTATCTTGATCAGTGTTTTCCTAAACCAAGGCGACTCATTCGGATTGTTGCATACTGCTTTATGCCGACGCATCTCCATCTTCTACTAGTTCCGCTAGCCAAAAATGGCGTGGCTCATGTGATGAGTAACGTATTAAATAGCTATGCTCGGTACTTCAATATAAAGCATAAACGGCAGGGTCGGCTGTGGGCTGGCCCCTATAAAGATGTCTATGTGGGGTCAGACGAGCAATTGTGGCACTTAACGCGCTATATTCATCTTAATCCGGTGACAGCCCATCTGGTTGAACGAGCTGAAGAGTGGTCCTTCTCTTCCTAGCGTGAATATATAACGTCCTCACAGGTAAAACGACCACACTGTGACTATCGCGGGTTGTTTGAGATTAATCCCCGTGTATATAGTTAATTTGTGTAGG
>CAYJWZ010000003.1:0-31751 GCA_964374055.1 uncultured Candidatus Saccharibacteria bacterium
TATAGTAAGGTTATGTCTATAACACAGGAACAACAAAAAAAGATAACCCAACTGCTCCATCAGCATGAGGTTGTGGTAGCATATCTGTTTGGTTCTCAAGCCCGCGGAACGGCCGGGCATACCTCTGATACCGACATCGCACTCCTGTTCAAAGCCGAACCTTCTTTGCAACAACTCCGTCGCGAAGGCTTACTATTACAAGAACTGCATAAAATTATTGGCACAGAAATTGACCTCATCAACCTGCAGGTTGTTTCCAGTCCACTACTAAAACACCGCGCTGTTCTGTGCGGAAAATTACTGTACTGCTCTGACCACAAGCAGCGACAGGAATTAGAAAAAAAAGTTTTTCATGAATATGAAGACACCGAGTTCTTGCGTTCGCTCCATAGCCAAGCTCTCTTGCGGCATAGCAAAGAAGGTTCTTTTGGTGTGATATGACTGCCCTGGATACCCGAATAATAGAAAAAAGACTGGCTAAGCTCGAGGCGGTCACTATGATATCCGTCGTCATACCAGCCTATAACGAGGAGCACTATCTTGGCGCATGTCTTGCGGCATTAAATGAGCAAAACACCACTACCGACTTCGAAATTATTGTCGTTAACAACGCCTCGACCGACCATACCCGCCAAGTAGCCCTGGAACATACCACCAAGAACAATTTGCGTATTATCGACGAGCCACAAAAAGGTCGCGGCGCCGCTCGCTCAACCGGTTTCGCTGCTGCTCAAGGCTCAATCATCCTCTCGACCGATGCTGATGCTATTGTCCCTTCTAACTGGGTTGATAAGATGATCGAGTACTTTGAAGACCCGGCTATTGTCGCGGTTTCTGGCACATGTTACATCACCGATCGCGGTTGGTTCGCCAATACCCTGTTTAACATCATACAACCGCTGGCTATGCATCTGCATCGCCTGGCGTTTGGCAATTACTGGCTGACTGGCTCAAACTTCGCCATCCGCGCCTATGCCTATCAGCAATCCGGTGGGTTTAATCGAGCGCTGAATTCGCAAGAAGATACCCAGCTAAGTTTTCAGGTAAAAAAGCTGGGGCGTAGAAAATTTGTCAGCCGGCCGGCCGTGCTGGTCTCCGGCCGACGCTTCAAAAAAGGCATGGCGATAGGTCTTTTTGACTATATGCGCTCGTTTTCCGAACGTTTCGTCTTAAGAAAAATTGACGTCCACCTCGACGACAGCCGCTAACTCAGCTACAACACCACGTACAACCACGTGAGTATGGCCGCCAGGAAGAAAGCCGGCTTAAGGGGCAACCAAGTAATACAGTTGACTAACTAGAAAAACCTTCATACATTTGAGCATAGCGTTCTTTACCATCCTCAGTCTTTTTTGGGAGAAACAGCATGGTGACAACCACGCCTTTGCTTTTCTGCAACCTCGTTTATTCCGATCCCGACAGTGGCAATGTGACACTCCTCGGCATGTTTGCTGGCTTCCGCGCCTCAAAATTCCCAACGCCCTTTCGCCGCCTGAGTGCCTATACTCTTATGATTGGCACGCCCGGGGAATTTTCAGAGCTCATGTTCCGCTGCTGCGAAGAACAGACTCAGCAAATTCACTTTGAGGAAATCCAGCGAGTCGACATCGGCAAAAACGGCAAGCGGCACCTACAGATTGCTTTCGGTGAGCGGTTTCGTTTTCCCCGCCCTGGGCAATACCGCTTCACGCTCAGCTGCAATGATGATGTTATTGCTGAACACATTTTGGAGGTTACCCAGCTATGATCCGACGAATCTGGCACGCGTGGCGACGGCTCTTGGCCCAGCTGTTTTGCCCCTACGATCAACCGGCAGTTCAAACCTTCAGTGATCCGATGATCACGATCGAGGCCAAGCCGCGGCGAGTTTTTGAGGGTCCAACGGAACCAGAAGGCACAGTTCAAACCTTCAGTGATCCGATGATCACGATCGAGGCCAAGCCGCGGCGGAAAATTTAGCCGGCAAAACTACTTTTCCGGCCACCGCCCTCTCAATTAGGAAATGGGAGGGCTTTTTCATACGATTAAAAATTTACAACACCACGTACAACCACGTGAGTATGGCCGCCAGAAAGAAAGCCGCCGCGAAGCCGGCATAGGGGGCAACCGACATGAAAATCAAAACGAGGAGCCAGCCAACAATGGCTTTAGATACCGCCAGCACAATTTCAAACGCGGTCAGATACTTGAGCGGCCCCAAGCGCTTACCGTCACCGTATAACTTCGTCAAAAACGAGATGTTGACGGCCGAAGAAGCCATCATACGATAGCCACCACCAAGCAGTACCCGTAACGACGTTGTGGCCAATGGCGATAGTATATGCGCCAGCGACAAAAACGGCGTGCTCCAGCGCAGTACCCGCCGCGGCGTGTGCACATCACTGGCCTCCCCCACGACGAAGGCTACCAGCACCATCGGTATGGCGGACAGTGCGGCCACAAAACCCAGCTTCCCGGCATTGCCCAGAATAATAAACATGAAGAGCGGCCAGAAAAATTGATGCACTAAATATTCCCCCTGCCCCAGCGTAGCTACCACCATCCGCCAATGCCGCGAATTAAAAATAATCTTCCATGGCGCACTATACTCAATGTCCTGCTGTCCGTCTCGTTCAGTCGTTTTCAGTAATGCCAGGCTGGCCGCAGTTACCACGATCGCGGCCGCCACAAACAGGGCTGGAAATCCATACGTCACCACCACCAGTCCCCCCGCCAGCGGCCCCAACACCCCGATGCCATAATTTAAAAAAAACATCCAGGACAATTCCGTACCCCGATTTCCGCCATCGCCATACCGCGCCATGACAGTATAAAAAGCCGGCCAGTAAAAAATCTTATGCAGCGTCAGCAAAACAATCGCCAACCAAAACAACTCCGGCCGGCCGGGCAATAACGCGAGTGTCACAAAGTAGACAATAAAGATCGGGGTCGAAAGCACCAATGAACGTTCCAACCCAAAGCGGGCGGCAAAGCGCGCGCCCCACGGCAACAACACCGCATACAAGGTATAGTGCGCCGCGTAATACAAAGCGATCGTGCTCAAACCCAAACCGAGCGAATAAAAAAATACCGGCTCAAAAATCAGGACTAACGCCTGGGCTAGTGAAAAGAGCAGTGAGAAATAATACAGCTCCGTCAGTTGCCGCCGCGGCCGAATCACAAACCAGCGCATGAAGGAAGCTGACACCCCTCCAGTATAACTGTTTAAATCAGTTTTAGTTATGCCTAAAAAATCACCCTCTCATAAACTGGCTTTTGTTGGCGCCGGCTATGTCGGCTTAGTTTCGGGTACCTGTTTAGCCGAAATCGGCCACGACGTCATCTTAGTCGATAACAATAAAGACAAAATCGCCAAGTTGAAAAAGAGCCTGATCCCGATTTACGAACCCGGTTTAGAAGAACTGGTTAAAAAGAATGTGGCCGCCGGCCGCCTCACTTTCACTACTAGCCTGGCCCAGGCCGTTAAAGAAGCTGAAGTGATTTTTATTGCCGTCAACACCCCGCCCCAAGCCAATGGCAAAGCCGATTTATCCTACGTGGCCGCCGCCGCCCGGGAAATCGCTGAAACGGCCGACAGTTACAAAGTCATCGTCGACAAAAGCACCGTGCCGGTGCAGACCGGCCAGCGGGTAGCCGAAACCGTCCGCCGTTACAACAAACGTCAGATCGACTTTGACATTGTCAGCAATCCCGAATTCCTGCGCGAAGGTTCAGCCATTGCCGATTTCCTGAAAGCCGATCGGATAGTGGTGGGCGTCGACAACAAACGCGCCGAAAAAATTATGCGCGAAATCTATGCGCCGATCGACGCTCCCTTTATCGTTACCGATATTAATAGCGCCGAACTGATCAAGCACGCCAGCAATTCCTTCTTGGCCATGAAAATATCCTTTGCCAACGCCTTAGCCCGCATCTGTGAACTGTCCGGCGCGAATATTGACCAGGTTACCCACGGCATGGGGCTTGATGTGCGCATCGGCCGCCATTTCTTATCGGCCGGCGTCGGCTATGGCGGCTCCTGCTTCCCGAAAGACGTCGCCGCTTTTATTTCCATTGCCGATGAGCTGGGCTACAACTTTGATTTGTTAAAAGCGGTCGAGAAAATCAACCAGCAGGCCCGCGAGTTATTCCTGCAAAAAGTGGAAAAAGCTCTCTGGGTTACCAAGGGTAAGAAAGTCGCCGTCTGGGGCTTGGCCTTCAAACCAAATACTGACGATATGCGGAACGCTCCCTCCATTCCCATCCTGAAACAACTCCACGCCGATGGCGCCACGATTGTCGCATTCGATCCCCAGGCTACCGCCACCGCCAAAATCGAACTGGGTAATAAGATTGAATACGGCAAAGACATGTATAGCATCCTGAAAGATGCCGATGCATTACTGATTTTAACTGACTGGGATGAATTTAAATCGCCGGACTGGGAAAAAGTCCGCAAATCGCTCAACAGCCCGATTATCATCGACGGCCGCAACATGTTCGATCCGAAACACATGGAAAAACTCGGTTTTGTATATCACAGTGTTGGTCGAGGTTAAGAAAGGATACATAATACACAGCGCTGCGCCCCGCGAAGCCCCGCCAGCTGGCGGGGCGAAGTGGGGTAGGGCGCGGGTAAGAAAAAAGCCCCGTGATTCCTCCACAGAGCTTCCAAAGATCAAAAATGTTCCAGGAGTTCGGCTAATGAACTAACAAGCAATTTCGGTTTTGCCTGCTCCAGCTGCTCGCGCGCACCCGGAATAGCCTCCCGCACCACACCCACTGAGTACGCACCGGCTTCATTGGTCGTTCGGACATCCTCATCCGCATCACCTGCAAAGGCCATCGCAGAAATGGGAACCTCGAGACCAAGAGAAACGAAACGAAGGTAGGGAAGCCCCTTACGAAAAGTCCCGTGGTGACGGTTTCCAAGCACGAACTCAAATAATTCGCGCACTCCGGGATAGTGCAGGAGCGTTCGATCAAGATCGTCTTGTGGTACTGAACTGCCCAGAAACAACCGGTAGCCAAGCTGTCGCAAGGCCGTAAGTGTGGTCAGTGCGTCAGGGAATAAGGGTGAATCAGCATCGATATAGAGCGACGTGAAAAGATCACCCCACTGCCGCCTACCCCGATCATTGCGCACAGGCAAACCAAACTTCTCTTCAGCCAAACGAAGCTGGTCAAACCGCGATCTCCCCCGGGTAGTCACGTAGAACTGCTCAATGGCTGTTCGCTGCTCGCCCAAATCCGGAGCCAAAAGTAGCAGCGGACCAATCAGGCTCTCAGTAAACGCTTTCGCCTTCACGGCGATGCTGTCCACGAGCGTGCCATCCCAATCAAACCCAATCACCCGAACTTTCATCAGAACACCTCCTTCATTACCCCATAAGGGATGATCGCCGGTGAAAAGCCGGCGCCATACAGCAGCGCTTCTTGTCGGGCCTGCTTCGTCCGTAGTTTGCGCAAATGCCGCTGCCATCGTCCTTGATCCATATGCCGAAACGCGTACCGAGCCTTACTATCAGGCACCAGCACCGCCAGACAGCGGCCAAACTGTTCCACTAACTTAGCCTGCGGGATCACCTCTTCCACACCGCACAACTCAACGCGCTCTAAACCGGCTGTCTCCGTGGCACAGAGAAGACGGCGCGTCTTACCGCCAGGCACCTTGGCGGCCACCACCGGAAAACAACCTACCGTTACCAGTGAGCGCACGTGCCATGCCGCCAGCGTGTTGGCGGTAAAACCAAGCTGACCACTCTTACCCAACATGGGAAGCGCTACACCGGCCTGTCGCGCACATTTTTCAATCGCCGCCACAAAACCAGCGGCGATCTTTGGTGTTAGAAAATCACATGCCTCGGGCGACATAAAAGTAAGCCAATCCGCCTTCGCCGCCCGCGCCAACTCCACGGCATAATTTGATGCCCCAACATACAAATCTCCTGTCTGAAGCTCCACCACCTCGATCCGATCAGCAAAACGCTGTGTGAGAATTTGGCCACCAATGCCGCAATCACACTCCTCGGGAAATTCCCGCCAATTTGCCCAAACCACAAGCACAATCCGCGCAAAGAATGGTACAGTCATACCAGGCAAGCGAAGCTGCTCAGCTTGCTTAATCGCCTTTTCAATAACCGGGAGCACTACCGCCGCTTCCGCCTCATTCCGAAAAAACACCCGCATGGCCAACCAAAAGCAGGGATGTGCCATCACCCACCTCCTTATAAAATTTCCAAAAGATCAACCCAAACCCGATGTACTACTATAGAGAATATTCTATTTTTTGGCAAGCACTTGTTCCGCTTCTTCCAGTTGCGCTTTGTCGTTGACGGGTAACCACAAGCTGCCTTTAACTACTTTAATTTTGCGTTGTTTCGTCTGCACTAGTTTCATCCACACATCCGGCGTTTCGTATTCCCCCCGCGCCGAGGGTTCAGTTTTCGTTGTAAAGAAATCTTCGTCCATTACCATGGCGCCCATCCACGCTAAATCAGACACAAATTCTTTTGGTTTCTCCACGGCTCGGGTCAAGTAACCCTGTTCATCTGTTACTAATACTCCAAACGTTTGCGGATTCGATACCCGCGAAGCCAACACCGCTAATTCGTTCGTGGCAATCAAGCGCTTCACATCATCGGTCCCAAAAATATCATCGCCGACAGTACCAAGCCAGCGGCCTTTGACATACGGCTCGGCACACCAGAAGGCATGCGCTAAACCTAACTGTTGCTCCTGTTTTACAAATATAACCGAGCGGCCTTTATAACCATCAACAAACGTTTGCCGAATTTTTTCCTCATGAGGCCCGCCGACAATCATAATCAGTTCGGCTACTTCGTCAGGTAGGCTGTCCAGCAAATATTCCACCACCGGTTTACCGTTCACCGGTAACAGCTGCTTCGGCCCGTCGTAATATTTGGCCATGCGGGTGCCTTTTCCGGCCATTAAAATAACCGCTTGCATAGTCGCTTGTTATACTACCGGCACCAGCGGCATAAGATCAACGGTGAGTTGCTGTCCACTGCCTTTGCCCATAGTCACCTTTTCTTTAGTAAAGCTGCCATAGCCCGGCTTGGTCACCGTAACGGTATAGACACCGACTGGCGGCAAGGCAAAAAACCGCCCCTGCGAGTTCGTTACCCGCGTCATAACTAAACGATTTGTATCCGCCGTAAACAAACGCACCACCGCTAAATCCACCCCCGCTTTCGTTGTTCCTGCACGCACTACCCCATAGGCCGGCCGGGTTTGCCAACCTACTCCCGTGCGTAGCGCTACCAACCCGACATACAATCCTTCAACGACTAAGACAGCCACCGAGGGCCGCCAGAAGACTAACCCCGTACTGAAGACTGCTCCCACTCCGATCACCGGCCACGCCAACACGTGGGCTATTTGCGTGACGGCCTGTACCGAGTGGGACATCCACCGCCGCACCGCCCGCGCTTCGGCTACCAATGGCCGCACCGGAATCACGATCGTCAGCGGTCCACTGTTCTCGGGCACTGTAAAAAACCCACCGGCGTATAACACCCCGGCTCCCGCCGGCCGGACCGAGGGGGAGGCTGAAGCCGCCATCTCAAACCCGTCGGCCGCCACTTTCAAACTATATTCACCCGGCGGGAACAGCGTCGGCCAGGCCCCCTGTTCATTCGTTCGCTCGGTCGCCCGTAGCTTGTTATCACGATCATAGACAAACACCTGCGCGCCGGCGATCGGCTGGCCAGTTTGATACTGCAGCACGCGCCCTTCCCCGCCGGCCAGCCCTGACGCCGCTTCACCCCCATGTTTCCGCCGGCTCACATGCCAGCGCTGGCCAGCCAACCACAGCGTCGGCAACAAAGCCAACACCAGCCACCCGGCTGATGCCCACGGCAACCAGTGTTCCAGTAACGGTAATAGAGCATTTGGTGTATCTAGCACAGTTTCCACTGAACTCCGCGCCGCCAGTAGCAAAACAATCCTTCTCCCCGTCGCCACTGTCACCGTATCCACCGCCGACGCTCCCCGACTATCTTTCACTGTTAGCATGAAAACATAGGCTTCATCGGCTGAATTAGCCGTAAATGACGGCCTACTCGTTCGATCTAAAAGCAACTCCGTTGGTGGCCCGGCCAACTGTCGCCACTGGTACGTCAACGCATCCCGTTCGGGATCAAGCGAACCACCGGCATCAAGCACCACCAGTGCATCCGGCTGCACCGTGAGATCTTTACCGGCATCGGCCACTGGGGGTTTATTTCCATGCAATACAGAAATTGGAGTGGAAGCTGGCTTGCCCGCCGGAGCCTCGGCGAAGGTGGGGGCCGCTGTTTGCTCATACCAGTACAGTGCCCCACGCACCGTATCGACCGCCACTAAATCATCGTCGCCGTCACCATCTACATCCTTAACTACTATTCCACCCACACTCTCCAAATCAGTCAACAGCGGGTGCCGGGTAAACTGCTCCTCACCAACATTTTCCAACCAATACACTTCCCCCAAAGCAATCGTCAGCACGTCTTTATCACCATCACCATCCCAATCTCGTTTCAACGTTGTGAAATCAGTCTCCCGCGATAAATCAGTTGCCGTGGCATAGGCCTCACTTTCAGTTGCAAACTCCGTCCGGGAAAATAAGCCATCCCCACGATTGTCATACCAAACAACGTTCTGTTCCGGCAACAGCACTAATAAATCCAAACGCTCATCACTATTAAGATCAACCAAGCGCACCCGTTCAGCTGCTTCCCCCGAAATCACTTTTCGATCAAACGTATTCTGGCTATCATTGCGATACACAATCACACCATCCTTACCAGCCGTCACGATATCAATATCACCATCACCATCCAAATCACCGGCCGCTATTCCACTTTCTTTCACCACCCCCGCTTCCACACCGATAAGATGCGGCACAAACTGCAACGCCCAGGCCGGCCGCGGCAACACCAAAACCACCAGCCAACCCAACAAAAAAAGCCACCGCTTTCGCATAGCTTTATCGTAACACGTCTCTCTTTTCCCCTCTCCCCAAGTGGGGAGAGGGTTAGGGTGAGAGGATAACGAAATTTATCAACTTGTCGGCCACAAAAATGACTTTTCTGGGATCTTTTACAAGATGCTTTTTTACGTTCTCAAGCGCCCGTGCTTGAGTTTCGATGTCAGCTTGCGTAAGCCCGGGCGAGACGGTTAACGTGCCACGCAATTTGCCGTTTACTTGTACAGCAATCGTCACTTGCGCCGCCTGTAGTATTTTTTCATCGGCCGTTGGCCAAGCCGCTTGCATCACTGAACCGTCACCGCCTAAGTGCTGCCACAGCTCTTCTCCAATGTGCGGCGCAAACGGTGCCAGTAGTTGCGCAAAGATGCGCATTGTTGCTTGCGAAACAGTCTTTGCTTTCTCTAACTCGTTAACTAACTCCATCATAGCCGCAATCGCCGTGTTAAACCGAAACTGTTCGATGCCTTCGGTTACTCGCTGAATTGTTTGGTGTAACACAAGTTTCGTTGCCGAATCGTCGCCATCGCTAGCTCCTTGCGCTAATTTCCATACCCGATCCAAAAAGCGGCGCGGGCCAACGATGCTGGCCGTACTCCAAGCCACCGAGTCGTTAAACGGCCCCATAAACATCTCATATAAACGCAACGTATCGGCCCCGTACTGGGCCACAATGTCATCCGGATTAATCGTATTCCCCCATCGCTTGCTCATTTTGCGTCCATCTTCAGCCAGAATCAGCCCGACATGTTGTAACTGCATAAACGGCTCGGGGGTACTAACATGCCCCTGATCAAACAAAAACTTATGCCAAAAACGGGCGTAAATTAAATGCCGCGTGGCATGCTCGGCTCCGCCCACATACATATCTACCGGCATCCAGTACTTTTCTTTTTCTTTTCCAACTAACGCGGAACTGTTTTGCGGATCACTATACCGCAAATAATACCAGCTCGAACCCGCCCATTGCGGCATGGTGTTGGTTTCGCGCCGGGCGCGCCGGGCGCATGCCGGGCACGCGACGTTCACCCAACTATCTATAGTTGCCAAAGGCGACTCGCCCGTCCCCGTTGGCTGATAGTTTTCAACTATCGGTAACTCCACCGGCAAATCTTTGTCCGGCACCGCCACCACCCCGCACTTCTCGCAATGAATAATTGGGATCGGCTCTCCCCAATACCGCTGCCGCGAAAACACCCAATCGCGCAACTTATAATTCACTTTCTTCTCTGCCAATCCTTCATTCTTTAACCACCCCCCAATCTCCAGTCGCGCTTCTCCCGAAGGTTTTCCCGTGAATTCACCTGAATCAACAAGCCTGTCATCACGCACCACTGTCTTGATCGGCAACTTATATTTTTGAGCAAAGACAAAGTCCCGTTCGTCATGGGCCGGTACGGCCATAACTGCGCCAGTCCCATACGAACCAAGCACATAGTCGGCCACCCACACCGGAATTTTCTCGCCGGTCGCCGGATTCGTGACCATCACCCCCGGCAAGACCACGCCTGTTTTATCTTTCTCCAGATCAGTACGGGTGAGTATATTCTTCTTTGCCGCCGCCGCGATATACTCTCTAACTTTTTCATCGCTCGAAGTTTGCGCTAGCTCATGCTCGGGAGCAACCACCATATAAGTCGCCCCGAAGATAGTGTCGATACGAGTTGTATAAACTTCCAGCTGATCAAACTTAATTTGCCAGCCCTCACTCCGCCCAATCCAATTCCGCTGCGATTCTTTAATCGACTCCGGCCAGTTGAGATCATCCAGGTCCTGCAACAACCGATCAGCATATTTTGTGATCTTCAAAATCCATTGTCGTAAGTTACGCTGCTCCACTTCCGTGCCGCACCGCTCACAACGCCCGTCTTCAATATCCTCATTCGCCAGTACGGTTAGGTCTTTAGGGCACCAATTAACCGGCGCTTCCTCCTGCACCGCTAACCCCGCCTTAAAAAGCTGAAGGAAAATCCACTGTGTCCATTTGTAATAGTTTGGATCAGTCGTATTTATTTCCCGCTCCCAGTCATACGTAAAGCCAATCCTATTCAACTGCTCTTTGAAACGCGCGATATTCCGGTCCACTGCTATCTTGGGATGCACCTTATTCTGAATGGCGTAATTTTCCGCCGGCAACCCGAAGGCATCCCAGCCCATGGGGTGTAACACATTAAACCCATGCGCCATTTTGTAACGCGCATACACGTCGGTTGCGATATAACCCTTCGGGTGCCCGACATGTAGTCCGGCCCCGGAAGGGTACGGAAACATGTCCAAGACATAACACGTGGGCTTGCCAGCATCATCACTGGTTTTAAATATTTTCTTCTTCAGCCAATACTGCTGCCATTTCGGCTCGATTATCCCAGGATCGTAGTCACGCATGTAAAACATAGTAGAGCCTGCCCCGTGATCCCGCCAGCGGCGGGATGCTACGGGGCATGAAAAAACCGGGCTCGTGCCAAACGAACCCGGCTATCTTAACTACGTCTCTTGAACTACCGCGGCGGCTGCCCATTCGACTGTATATTCAGCCGGCTCAGCCTTCTCATGAGCCCTAACCCACAAAGTCAATTCATGGAACGGCGAACGGTGCATCTGCCCAGCCAGCTGCGGCAATTGAATCTCCAAATATGGTTGGCTTCCAAGGGCGTAATGCCACTGCATGTCGCAGCGTAAGAAACGCATTCTGCTTCCGCCGCCAAAACTTTCCTGAACCTTAATCTCCGGTCCTCGTCCCGGCAGCAAATCCAACAATCGAAAGGCATACACGCGATCATACGAACGCAGACAAAGTGGTCGGCCGTCATAGCAGGGGTAGCGAACGAATGATTCTAAAATCACCACTACCTCACCCTTCCACCGACCCTCATACTCTTTGTTCAAAAGAACCACGAGCAAGGCCGAGGTAACTAACCCAGCCACGGCCACAATTACCAAAAACACCGTAAACTCCATGGCTTCTCCTTTCACCAACAAAACGAACAAACCCTTGGCTAAGGATACCCTATTCGCTATCCAATGTCAAACAGTTGCTTGGTATTTTCTTCCGTCGCTCGATCAATTTCGGCTAGTGACACACCACGCAATTCGGCTAGCTTTTCGGCCACGAAACGGACATAACTCGGCTCATTGCGTTGACCGCGATGCGGCTGCGGCGTCAAAAACGGGCAATCCGTTTCAATTAAAATTCGCTCCAGCGGCATTGTTCGCGCTACTTCCTGAATAACTTCCGCTTTTTTCGGAAACGTCAGCACACCAGAGAAAGATAAATACATGCCTAACTCTAAATACTGCCGCGCTTGTTCCTGATCACCACTAAAAGTATGGATTACGCCGTGGGGCCGCTCGCTGTCAGAATAACTCAATAAAAATTCAAGCATAGCTGCATGGGCGCTTGCCCCGTGGTCCCGCCCTTGGCGGGATTTTACGGGGTCTCTAACATGAAAAACAATCGGCTTTTTTACGCGCAGTGCCAGTTCAACAAATCTTACCAAGGCAATGTGTTGCTGTTTTACCACAGACCCCACTTCGCCCCGCCAGCTGGCGGGGCTTCGCGGGGCACCATTTGCCTCCGGCAAACGGTGAAAATCAAAACCAACTTCGCCAATCGCCACGACTTTTTTGTGCATGGGCAGTTTTTCCAGTTCCTGCCATGTCACTTCGTTTAACTCACCAATATCATCCGGGTGCACGCCGACTGTTGCCCAACAGTTGGCATAGTGCTCCGCCAGCGCCACTGCTTTTTGGCTTTGCTCGAGATCTGTTCCGACTTCTAGCCAACCATGTACTCCAGCCGACTGCAAACGCGCTATTACATCGGCCCGGTCGGCATCAAACGCGTTAAAAGCTACATGGGCGTGGGAATCAAACATGACTTTCAGCGTAGCACCTCGTGTATACTATCTCCATGCTTTCGCTTGCCCATACACTCATCAGTTTGCCGCTTGGCATGTACTTCGATAATCCGCTCCTTATCTTTCTCGCCGCTTTTTTTCTGCACTTCGTCTGTGACATGATAATTCACTGGAACATCTACCCCCATCAGTACCGCCGGTTTCCATACCAGCAAGTTGCGCTTGATGTGATCGCTGGGCCGGTGGTCGCCTATATCTTTCTCGGCCAGCATCTTTTTACGGTACCAGTCTGGGCTGCGATCCTGGGCGGCAATGCGCCCGACGCACTACACACCATCTGGGTACTACTGAAACAACAGAATAAACAGCGCTTCCTCTGTTGGCTCAACCCTTTTTTTCGCTGGCACGACCGCATCCAAGTTGAAACCAACAATCTTTTTATTGGCCTTACCCCCCAATTAAGTTTGGTTGCCTTAAGCCTTGTGCTCGCTCTCACCGCCGCCGGCTGAAAACAAGTCCGACCAGAAAATCGTCACAATAATCGCCATGGGGACGGATAAAATAATACCGACCACTCCCGCCAAACGGGCTCCCAGCAGCACCGCCACCAACGTCACCAGCGGGTTCAACCCAGCCACCCGGCGCATGATAGTCGGCACCAATAAATGATTTTCTGACTGCTGGACCAAGACAAAGAAAGCCAGGGTTACCAGTCCCAAAAACAGTGATTGTGTCAAGCCAACCAGAATGGCCGGCAGCGAGGCAATAATGGGTCCAATAACCGGTACAATTTCCATGACCCCGGCAAATAACCCCAGCACCAAGGCATACTTAATACCCAGCAACCACAAACCAATTCCCACCACGAGTCCCACGAGAGCCGCTAACGCCAGCTGCGCTACTAGCCATAAACCTAGTCCCCGCTGAATACGCTGAATAGTACGCTCAATATAGACACTATGCCGCCGCGGCACTAACACCTGAAAGAGTTTCAATAATGCATCTTGCTGTACCACCAGATAAAAAGCCAGAATGAAAACGAAAATCACACTAAACACTCCCGAAAAGAGGCTGCGCGTCTGTTCAAATAAGGAAAAACCAGCCTGCGTCAACCCATTACCGAGCCGCAGTAAAACATCTTGCAAGGCCACTGTTCCTTGGCTCAAGCCCGTATGCAACAGCCCCCACCGCTCCAGATGATCAACTAACTGCGGTAAAGCCAACGCTAACTGCGTCACCTGTTCAGTCAAAGGGGGAATAAGTAAAGTCACGACACCCGTCAACACTAAAATAACCACCGCATAGACCCCAAGAGCAGTGACTGCCCGTGGCACTCGTTTAGTTTGTAGCCAGTCAGCCAAGGGTTGAATTGCTGAAGCAATAACGACTGCCCCAAACAACATCAGCAGCACGTCCCGAATCACATACACAAACCAGAAAGCCACCACTATTAAAACAATCCGGAAGATCGTTCGCGAAGTAACATCGATCCGTTGCAGTTCGACCATAGCCTTACGATAGCACTAACTTTTTAAAGGTCGATACGTCCTTTTGTGGCCCCAGCCAAGCCACGGCTCGCTTCTTTTGATTGAGCAACTCCTGCGCCACCGCCTGCACTTCCCGGGCCGTCACCCGCCGGACTCGTTCTTTAATTTCTTCTGGTGTCATTATTTCTTTCTCTAACAACTCTTGCGCCCCGGCAAATACTGCCAAACTATTTGTTTCCTCCAGCTCCAATAGTAAATGACCGATCATCATTTCTTGCGCTTTTTTAAGCTCGGCCGAATTCACTGGTTCGGCCGTAATCCGATCATACTCCTGCAAAGTAAGGTGTAGCGCTAGCTCCGCTTTTTCATTTTTAGCTCCCACCTGTGTTGCGAAGCTACCAGTGTCGATAAATTCCTCGGCTGACGTTTTCACCGCATAGGCCAGTCCATGGCGCTCGCGCACTTCAATAAACATGCGGCTACTCATGCCACCCCCCAATACTCCCGCCAGCACCCCCACGGCAAATCGCCGCTCATCCCCCAGCGATACGCCGGGCACCCCTACCACAAAGTGAGTTTGTTCCAGATTGGCCCGATACTCATGCACAAATTTCTGGTGCGGAACTTTCGCCGGCGCTTTTTTCGGATGTGACGCCTTGCCGCGCGGCAAATCAGCAAACAATTTCTCGAGCAGGGCCAACGTTTCTTTTGTTTCAAAACCACCGGCCACCGTCACCACCGTATTCTCGGTGTGATAATGTTTTTTGGTATAGCCCGCAAAATCCGCCCGCTCCAGCTTGGCCACTGTTTTTTCCAACCCATCAATCCGTCGCCCCAAGGGATGCGTTCCAAACAACGCCGTATGCCACAAGTGTCGCACATGGGCCATGGGCATGGAAGTATACATGCGAATCTCCTCCGTAATAACACCCCTTTCGCGTTCGATCTCTTCTTGCGCAAACAGCGGCCGCAGTAAAATATCCGACACGACATCCGCCCCCCGTTCTAAATGTTCGGTGGCCACTTTCACATAGTAGCCAGTATATTCTTCGCCCGTGAAGGCATTAAACTCGCCCCCCACCCCATCAATTAGTTCAGCAATTTCCTTCGTTGTCGGCCGGGTCGTGGTGCCTTTAAAAAACATGTGTTCCAGAAAGTGCGACAGGCCCCACTGGCGCTCCGTCTCATAGCGTGAACCCACCCCAACAAGAACTAAAAAAGTCACCGTCGGCCGTTCGCTGCGCGGTAGCAACACCACCCGCAAACCGCCGGGTAGCTTCTTCTCAATAATCGTAAAATCAGCCATGGGATAACTTCTCATGAAGATACGCAGAAACTTCGCTAAGTGGCAACCGAACCTGTTCCATACTGTCCCGCTCCCGCACTGTCACCTGCTTGTCTTCCAAGCTCTCAAAATCGACTGTCACGCAGAATGGCGTACCGATTTCATCCTGCCGTCGATAGCGCTTGCCGATTGATTGCGTCTCGTCATAGGTACTAACAAACTGCCGCGTTAACTCTTCGTATAACGTTCTAGCCACCGCACTCAATTCTTCTTTTTTCGAAAGCGGCAACACGGCCACTTTGTATGGCGCCATCCACTTTGGAAATTTTAAAACCGTCCGCGTTTCAGCCTTTACTGCACCCCGCGCGTGCCGGCCGAAGCCTTGGCGAAGGCTGGAAGCCTTTGGCGAAGTGGGGACTTCTTCTTCATGATACGCTTCAAGAAGCGCCACCAATACCGTGCGATCTAAACCGAAAGAAGGCTCAATCACGTGCGGCAAAAACTTTTCACCGCTTACAGGGTCAGTATAGCGAATATCTTGCCCCGTTTTTTCCATATGGTTTTTCAGATCAAAATCCGTCCGATAGGCCAAGCCATATAATTCTTTCCGCCCAAATGGATAGTCATATTCAAAATCAACTGTTCGCTGAGAATAATGCGCCAAGTCTTCTTTCGGAATTTCAGTCAGGTGTACATGCTCACGATCCACGCCTACATGATCCAACCACGTTAGCATTGCTTCCTGCCAGTACTCGAAACTCTTTTCCCAGTCAGCTTCGCGCACAAAATATTCAAATTCCATTAAATCAAACTCACGCGTGCGGAAAATAAAGTTACCGGGCGTGATTTCGTTGCGAAACACTCGCCCCTGCGCCGCAATCCCAAATGGCACTTTGGCCCGCATCATCTGCGCCACGTGCAAGAAATCAACAAACATGGCCTGCGCCAGCTCGGCCCGCAAATACACTTCCGAACCGCTCTCTTCCGTCGGCCCTAAATGTGTCTTAAACATCAAATTAAATTGTTTAGCTGGCATCAGTTCCCCGCCGCAGGCCGGGCATTTCTGTTCCGCTAGTTGATCCGCCCGAAAACGCTCGTGACATTTTTTACATTCCACCAGCGGGTCCGTGAAGTTTTCCAAGTGACCAGAAGCTTCCCAAACTTTCGGGTTCATTATAATCGCCGGATCAATGCCATACATATCAGCTCGTCGTGTGACAAACCAGCGCCACCATTCCTGTTTAATATTATTTTTTAGTTCTACCCCGAGCGGGCCATAGTCCCACGAATTGGCCAGCCCGCCATATAGTTCCGAGCCCGGAAACACAAACCCCCGCTGTTTCGTCAGCGCCAATAACTTATCCATAATTTCAGAACCTACTACATTCGGCACAGTTCTTCCAGTGTAGCACGCCATAAAAAGAAAAAGCCGGGGTCCGTTTCCAGACCACCGGCGATGAAAGGGCGATGAAAGTACCTGACACCTTCATTTCCCGTGTTTTGCGATAACCGCCTGAATTTTGCGCATCAGTTCGGCGTAGAAGTATATATTGTGTAGCACCATGAGGCGTAAACCGGAGGGGGCTTCGGAGCGCAGCAAGTGTCGAACGTACGCATTGATATATGGTTTTTCGATTACCGGGTGACCGGGCGAAAAGACCTCAAAATTTTTGGCCCATTTGGCCTGGTGCATGTCGGCCACATTGTATAATTTTTTGGGATCAATCGGCCGCTCCGGATCAATAAAAGATGCTTCCAACTCCGCTTCATTCAAATCGCGATAAATTTGCCCGTGCCGCGCATTCCGAATCGGCAACACGCAATCAAGCTGATCAATCCCCTCCCGTACCGCGCCCACAATATCTTCTGGCGCCCCGGCACCCATTAAATAGCGCGGCGCATCTAAAGGCAGATAGGGGACGGTCATCTGTACCCCCTCCACCATTTTCTTTTCCTGCCCTTCGCGCATTTCCCCGCCAATCGAATAACCAAAAAAACCAATTTCGCGCATAGCCGCCGCGCTTTTCTCCCGCAAATCCGGAAACAATCCCCCTTGAACTATTCCATAAAGCATCTGATGCTCATTTTGATGAGCATCTTTGCAGCGCTTCGCCCATGCGGCCGTCTGTAAAATTGCTTTCCGCACTTCGGCGTGCGTCGCCCCAAACGGCGTGCATACGTCCAGCGGCATAATAATGTCGGCACCAAACTGTTGCTGAATCTCGATTGCTTTTTCCGGCGTCAGAGTGTGCAAGCTGCCGTCCCGCGGCGATTGAAACGTTACTGAGTCAGCTGTAAGTTTTGATCGTTTACTCAAACTAAAGACCTGATACCCACCCGAATCCGTCGTAATCGGCCGCTCCCACTGCATAAAGCCATGCACCCCGCCAGCCGCGGCTACAACTTCCGGACCCGGTTCCAGGTAAAGATGATACGTGTTCGCCAGCACGATCGACACCTCCATCTTCAATAAATCTTCGCTGAACACCATGCCGCGAATCGCTGCGTTGGTCGCCACAAACTGAAAAAACGGCCCGGCCACGGTGCCGTGAGACGTCTGTAACTCACTATGCCGCGCTTGGTGCAAACGCTGCTTCACTACAAAATTAAACATCAGCGCACGGTATCAGTTTTGGGCAATTGCAGCAATGTTTGCTCCGGCTTGGTTTCAACGGCTGTGTCGGTAAACTGATCAACGCCGGTCACCGAAACGCTTTTCAGTAATGGTACCGGCTGATTTTTTTGATGGGCTCCCGGTGTCACCGCTACCTGGAAATATAATTCCTCGGCCGGCTGGAGCCGCCCGGTCCCGCCCGGCACCAGCGGCACTTGCCACACCATTTCCTGCGCCCGCTCATTGAAAGTCGCTTCACCACTTGTTTTGTACGTACTCCCCGTTGCCCGCACGCCATCGGGCACCACGGCTCGCACCGTTACCTCGCCCAAATCATTTAAGGAAGAGCCCAGGCGCAATCGTATCGTGTAGGTTGTTTCCTGCCCCACCACCGGCGGGTTCGGGCCGGTACTCTTAATACCTAACCGCCCATCATCATAAAAGCTGGCAAACTCCAGTGTCGGGTCGGTCACAATCGCCAGTACTCGCCGATCCGAGGCTACTACTTTACCGGTTTTCACTTCGCTGTCGGCCGTGGCCGTCGAGACCAGCGCAAAATTATTCAACTGATCACCGGTTTTAGGAAACTGCTCGGCCTTCAAAATAGAAAAATCAAATTTTATTTCGCCTTTCTGGTGCGGTTGTAACACCTTCAATTCCGGCAGCGCGGCCGCTGTCCAGGTAATGGTTTTTGTTTTGGCATCGTACCCGCCGCCATTCACTTCGAGCGAAGCCGGATCAAAACCAATTCCCTCCAATTGCACTCGAATCCGCGCATCAGTAAAAGCGACCGCCTCCAAATTCTGATAGGTAACCGTTCCCTTAACGCTCTGCCCGGTTGTCACCACGCCATCCTGACTGATGGCGTCAAATGTTTGCTGAATGGCTAACGATGCCTGATCCACCACCAGCACATGGCTCACGGTGCGCTGCGGCCGCGGTGTCGTACCATCTAACAGCCCGGCCTGGGCCGTCAGTTGCCGCCGCTCGCCGGGTGCACCACTGACATACACCACGGCTGTTCGGGTAACTGTTTGCAGTGGCTCTAAACGAAAACTCTTCCAACGCGCCGTCGGTACCGAAAAATCCGGGCTAAATGCTTTATCATCCGGCGCCAGCGACAAGCCGCTATCCACTTGTAACCCCAGATAGACCACTTCTAACGCCGTTGCTCCGGTGTTACGAAGATTAATTGTTGCCGCTACCCGGTCACCACCGGCCGCGCCCTTTGGTGCATCAATACCTACCTCCAGCGGCACGGTGGCAATGAGCGTTCCCAACGTCTGCACTTTCGAAAAACGACCCGAAGGAAAGTTGCGCGGCGTCAACGTCACTTCGGCTTTGGCTAACGCCGTTGTTTGCTCCTCGCCAATTAACTTCCCCGTCAGACGCGCTGTTTTTTCTTCACCCGGTTCCATCGTTCCAATTTTTAACAGCTGCACCGGCCCCGAGATCACAAAACCCGGGTCAGTTTGCTGCAACTTCCAACCGTCCGGCACGGCCACACTCAATTCAACAGTATCCCACGCTACTCGACTGTCATTCTTATACTTCACTTCATACGTCACCACATCACCTGAGGTAATAGACGTGGGGCCTAAGAGCTGGACAGCAATTTGTTCTTGCCCAATGGTTTGTCGAGCGCGATACCACCATGTACCCGCCACCGCCAGCATAAGCACCATCACCCCACCTACAATACTACCGGCAACAATTAGTCGGCGGCGATGTTGGGTAGCACTCCGACGGGCTACCTGTGCTAAGCGATCCAGACCGGCGCGCGAGGGTGACGGCGCCGGTTGCGCCGGACGCAACCCCAACTGCGGCAATTCCTGTACCCGTCGCTCCACCTCACGGTCTTTATTCTGCTGGTACAGCTCTCGTTGCAACTTATCTAAATCAGCCATAGGCCACGGTCGAGGTATACTGACGCGTCGCCGCTAACAGTTGTTCGGCTTGGCTATAACTACTTTTAAGACGCAATGCCTGCTCCGGATACCGATGCAACCAGCGCAATACTTTCAACAACGCCGGCGATAATGAGTGCTGTGCTCCGGCCCATTGTCCATGACACGACAAGCACTGCCAGCCGCCCGAATCCGCCCGCAACACCACCGCCTCTTGGGGCTGCTCGCGGCCACAACTCAAGCAGTGCCGCAAAGCCGGGGACAATCCCGCCACCTGCAACACTTGTAATTGCACGGTGGCTTCCAAAATTGAACGCTGGGCTGGCGCTAAACTCGGCAACAGTCGCCAGGCATCATCTAAGACCGTAAATAATTTGGCGGCCGGTTGACCTTCTGGTAACAACTTCCTAAAAAGATCACTCAACACCACCGCCTGCTGTATGGCCGCCCGATCATGATGCAAAGGGGAATAACTAGCCACTGTTTCCGCCGCCGCCACAAAGTGCCCACAGAGTAAGGCCACCACTTTAATCAGTGGTTCTACATGCCCCCCGCGCCGCGACGGTATTTTCCGCACCCCCTTCGCCACCACTTTTAGTAACCCCCGCTCTCGTGTAAACAAGGTCAACAGCTGATCCGCCTCACCAATTTTTCGACGGCCTAAAATGAGCGCGGTAACTTTATCTCGCCTTTTCATGCCAAAAGTATACCGCGCTATCCCTAGGCTTGACAAAAAACACACTTCATATATAATAGCCTGTTAGTAACTTTTAAAACGTTAATTTATAACCTATGTTAAGCCAATTTAAGACAACTTTCGTCAGTGCGGTGGCACTGGCTTTGGTTATGCCAGTACTGCCAGTTGTTTCTCACTCCCCCGTCCTGGCTGCTCCCCTCTGCGGCCCGTTAAATCAATATGCCACCCAGGTCATCGACCATACCAGTGCGGCTGATCGGGACGATGCCACCGATCAGGCTGGACAGCCCAACCGGGTACTGGGCGCCCCCGACCGTCAGCGGGAAGATTTTAACAACCGGGGCAGTGAGCCAGGCTTTGTGACGGTTGGTTTTGCGCCCCACACGGTCATCGTCGATGAACCGGGCGCTGATATCCGCTTGCATCTGGTTGACTTTGGCACCCGCACCGTTGGCGGCGGGCCGTCGGATGAAAGTTTCTACCTGTTGGTCAGTAACGACGGCAGTACCTGGTTCTCGCTTGGCTTGCGCCATCCGACCAGTCCGGCCACCCGGCAGTCACACGCCCTTGACTTTGACCTGGCCACCCGGGGCCTGAGCCAGGCCCGGTTCGTCAAGATTCAAAACCAGCGGGTCAACCCCATTCACTACCCCGGGCAGCATAACGATCACGAAGGGCCGGATATTGACGCCCTTGAGATTCTGCATGGGACCAATTGTGCGCCCACGCCGACCCCGACGCCCACGCCAAGCCCGGTACCGGAGTGCCGTGACAACAAAGATAACGACGGTGATAACAAAGAAGACAAAGCCGACCCGGGTTGTCACACCGACGGCAATGTCAACAATGACGACAGCTACGATCGCGATGATAACGACGAACGCGATGCCCAAGTCATCATTATCAAAAAGATCGTAAAAGCGGCTCAAGTAAAGCCAACCCCGGCGCCCATCAAAGTACCAGTTACTGCTAAAACCGGTATGGGTCTGCCGCTCATAAGTGTCATTACACTCATCGGCGCTGGCGCCACCGCCTTCACCACTCGTCGTTACCGGGCGTAAACCATCAAAACCACCCAACAAACAACCACTTCCACCCGCCGGGTGGAAGTGGTTGTTTGACAGGGTAACAGCCGCTATAGTATAGTACGCAGTTATGTCTAAAAAAGTGGTTATACACCGACAACTAGTAACGATACTGGCCATCGTTACGATAGTCACCCCCGTATCCACCATATGGTATGCCCATCTGAGTTCCCCCGTCCTGGCTGCTCCCCTCTGCGGCCCGTTAAATCAATATGCCACCCAGGTCATCGACCATACCAGTGCGGCTGATCGGGACGATGCCACCGATCAGGCTGGACAGCCCAACCGGGTACTGGGCGCCCCCGACCGTCAGCGGGAAGATTTTAACAACCGGGGCAGTGAGCCAGGCTTTGTGACGGTTGGTTTTGCGCCCCACACGGTCATCGTCGATGAACCGGGCGCTGATATCCGCTTGCATCTGGTTGACTTTGGCACCCGCACCGTTGGCGGCGGGCCGTCGGATGAAAGTTTCTACCTGTTGGTCAGTAACGACGGCAGTACCTGGTTCTCGCTTGGCTTGCGCCATCCGACCAGTCCGGCCACCCGGCAGTCACACGCCCTTGACTTTGACCTGGCCACCCGGGGCCTGAGCCAGGCCCGGTTCGTCAAGATTCAAAACCAGCGGGTCAACCCCATTCACTACCCCGGGCAGCATAACGATCACGAAGGGCCGGATATTGACGCCCTTGAGATTCTGCATGGGACCAATTGTGCGCCCACGCCGACCCCGACGCCCACGCCGACGCCAACTCCCACACCCACGCCGACCCCGACGCCGACACCTGTTCCACAGTGTTCCGACAACACCGATAATGACGGCGATGGAAAAGTTGATGAGAATGATCCGGGTTGCCACAACGACGGTAATCCAAACAACGACGGTTCCTACAACCCGAATGACAACGACGAACGGGATGAGAGTAAAGATAAGGGCATCAACGTTATCAAAAACCCCGATCGGTCCGTTACTCGCCCGGGCCACACTTTCACCTATAATATTGAAGTCGAAAACACCGGTGATGTTGATCTTGATGATGTCAAAGTCACCGATACCCTGCCCAGCATCTTAACCATTGTGAGCATCAGCGACGGTGGCACTAAGAGCGGCCAGACCGTGACATGGGAAGGCTTGCACCTGGATGGTGGCCAGAAAAAAACCCTGACCATTGAAGTCAGAGTCAAGAGCAATGCCGGTAACCAGACACTCAGCAACAAAGTTATCGTCGTCAGTGAAGACAACGATCTGGAAGACAGCGACACCGATACCGATATTCGCATCGAACGCGCAGCCGCAGTCGCGGCGGCCGTGATCACACCTGTGGTGGTCCAGGCCCAGCCGATCTCCGTTCCGGTCAGCGCCAAAACCGGCGCCGTCCCCGCCTTGAGCTTACTCAGCTTACTGGCCGGCAGCGGAATCGCCATCACCAAGCGCTATTGGCTCTAAAAACTGACGAGGTTGACACAACCGCTTTAAAACGACATATAGATAAAGAGTTCCTGTCCCGTACCTAAGGTTCTTTTGACAGTAAGGAGACTCGCATGAAACACCGTCTGATTCGATACGTTGAACACAACAAGGCCCCATGTAAATTCCACCTGGGCATTGTCCTCATTGACAAGTCTATCCCGCCGCAGCGCCGCGACCGGTTGCGCACGGCATTCAGACTGATCGATGGCGTACAAGACGTATTCGTCTCCGCACAACAGGTCGACCTCCTGCGGTGGGCCTGGCCACACTGGAAAGAAGTTGTTAGAGAAGCACTCGACATTCTTCTGAAAGAGCTCGACCCGGAGGGAGAAGTCGAAAACAAAATTACCGGAGATTGTCTGTACGTCCATGGTGTCCCCGTCCCCTATGACGGCTGGCCCCACGGATCACAATGACTACACCCCGAACCTGACCTGTGTCAGGTTCTTTTTTGGCTAGTCAAAAACCATTTATTCCATTAAGAGCAACCGCCGGCTCCGACCATTGTAATAGACAGTCAAACGCATATGATCAATTGATGCGATCACTCTCGTTCCTTATGAAGAGGCAGCGGTGATAATCAATCTAAAAACATCGGAATCATTAATATTACTGGTTGTCCATGTAGTACCCCAGAGATCACTGGAGCTGCCGTAGGAATCATAGGTATCACTAGTCGACCAAGCAGTACTGGTAGCTTTATTGTCGCCGGCCAATGAACCACCCTTAGAGAGTTGGATCAAACTATCGACAATACCGTTGGTGGTATCGCTTTTACGCTCAAACTCGGCCACAATCCCCGTAATAGTTGCCCCCGAGCCTAGGGCGAAGCCAAAACTATTGCCATGTAGGCGCTGACTGACAGTAACAACCGGGCCCAGCGTTACCGTGGTATAACTATTATCGCTCGCCGCTATGTTCGCAATGGTGGACCACGAACCAGTCCCAGAGGGTTGCCCGGCACCACTTGGGCTTAACGGCCCCGAACTCGGATCCAGAACGTAGGGGAAAGAGAGACCATCTTCACGGTACGTATAAGCAAAGTGAGTAGCATCGGTCCGAGTCAGTTGCACGTTTGTCTCCAAACGCTGCCCATCCATCGTCGTTAAGAACGGCGCGTCGGCCGTAAACAGCACTGTATCCTGGGCATCGCGCACGGCTATCGCATTGTCCTGGAGTGCGGCCGTCAGCCCGTCGGCCGGCGTCAGGGTAAACTGGAGCGTGGGGCCGATACCCTCTTTTGTCAGCGTAATTGTTTTCTCCACCCGGTTGCCGGTGACCCGCCAGCGCAGCGTGGCGCCGTCCGCTAAGGGATACTCCAGGGTGCGAGCGTCAACCACTTTTCCAGCGCCGCCGGGCATAGCGACGGTATAACCACTCCCGTCTTTTTCCAGCGTATATTCCGGCCGGTCGAGGCGAAAATTGAGCCGGACCCCGTCCGGTAACCGGTCAAAAACGACGGCGTTGTCGCGCACCACTCCGTACGGTTCCACCGGCACCAGCATGCCGGCCCCGTCATCCGTAAAAATGGGTATAAGATTTCCGACCGCCGCGTACTGCTTCCCGCTCGTCCGAAAAGTTATTGTCTGCTCCGTCCGCTGCTCGGGCACCTCTTCCGCCACTGCCGGTACCGAGTACAACGTAGGGTCGATGCCGTGAGGCGTCAGCGCCCATGTAAAAGAATGGTCGGTCGTCAAGGTGACGCCATCTTTCATCGCCGTGATCTGCAGCGCGTACTGCCCCGGACTTAACGTCCCGGCGGGATCAGGAATCGTCACCACCGAATGATCGCCCTCCGTTGTTACCGTCGGCACCACCGTTAACTCCTGCCCCGCCCCATCACGCAGCCTGGCCGTCACCGTATCAACAACGATGGGCCCGGCCTCAGCCGCCCACACCGGCCTAACGAGCCACTGCCAAAAGGACACGGGGCTGGAAACCGGCGTGTCGGCTGGTGTTACCACTGGCGGCTCGCCCGGACTCTCAATTGGGCTTACTTCCGGAGATGGCGATACACTCGGCTCCGCTACCAAAGACGGCTCGGGAATAACGGTCGTGATCGCTTCCACTGTTGGCGAGGGAGTAGCTGATAATGACGGCACTGGCGAAGACGAAGGCGAGACAGTCTCCACCACAACACTAAGTGGAAAACTCAGCGAATCCTTGGCCGAAAAACTCTTCTTGTCACTGGTAATCAAATGGTCTGGATCAAGCGTGGCCAAACTGCCCGCCGGCGCATCCTCCGCTAAGCTGCTGAATCCAAAAAACAATATCCCACCTAAGATCACCATGCCGCTCCCCAGCGCCAGAAATTTATTCGGCATCTTTGCTATACGTTATGGTCACACTCACCTGCGTCACCGTCCCGGTCACGGTGCCAATATCCAGTGCGACCCAGTCGTTCGAATCAATCGTCGGATTGCTCAAGCTGCCGTCATCCGCTGCCCCCGTGTTGCTGCACGTAATAGTTGTATCAACACTAGCTGGACTGTCCCCCGAACTATCCCGCTCCTGCACATCAATAACGACCGATTCACTACTATCCGCCGGATCAACAATACATGTAATAGCCGAAATCGTAAAAGCATAGGGCGCTTTGAAGATCAGAAAATTATCAGCATCAGCCGGAGTTTCCAGCGTGACCGTCTTGGTCTGTTTATACGTCAGGTTCCGCTTCGCCGAACCACCGTAGAAAATCAGATCATCACCCGTGGTATCAACCGCCAGCTCGCCCGTCGCATCCACCGTGGGCCCGGAGCCATTCGGCACCTCGAGTGAAGTTGCACCACCGGCGTCAAAGACACCGGTAAACGTTAAGCTACTATCATCCGCAAACGTCGCATAGGTTACCCCCGCATCCTGAATAACGAAGTCACCCGTCGAACTCAAATTAAGCGTCAAATTGCCCGACAGACCGTTAGTGACGGTCGTGGCTGCATCAAGTGACAAGCTGTCACTCAGTTCAGTGAAGTTAACCTGGTCAGCCGCCAGCGTCAAAGTGACGGCCGCCCCCTCACTCCCGGAACCGGATACGGTAAGCAAGCCACTGCCGGCATCAGCCACCGTCGCCACATAATTCCCGGTGGTGTCAGTCGACAGCGCCACCGCATTGGCGGCGATGGTTAAGGCACCAGTTGATGACACCGTTGCATCACTGCTTAAAGCCACCGGATTAAAGTTCGTGCCGTCAGCTACTAGGATAGCGCCACTGGTATTGGTAGCCAGAAACAGATCATCGCCGGAAATAGTCACGTCACCGGTCACGGTCAGATCATTGGCGAAGGTGACTGCCCCGGCATCCGAGAAGGTAGCAAACGCCGTGCCATTGTCTTGAATAATGAAATCGCCGGTCGAAGACAGGTTGATAACAAAGTTACCGCTGAGCGCATTCGTAATAGTCGTCGCCGCATCAAGGTCGAGAGCATCTTCAAAATCATCAAAATCTAGCGAGTCAGCTGCCACCCCACTCTCACTGGTCCAACTCAACACCCCACTCCCATTAGTCGCCAACAGTTGCCCACTCGTCCCATCCGCACTCGGCAGCGTCCAGATGCGATCAGTGGTAATAGCCGACGGCGCTTTAAAACCAACATAATTACTGGAATCACTGTCGGCAAAGCGCGCTTCGTTTTGTGAACGAAAGGTCAACGCTCCCGTCAACTCATCGCCACTGTTTAAAATAT
Source organism: uncultured Candidatus Saccharibacteria bacterium (assembly GCA_964374055.1). Classification (GTDB taxonomy): domain Bacteria; phylum Patescibacteriota; class Andersenbacteria; order UBA10190; family UBA10190; genus CAYJWZ01. The sequence continues at coordinate 27,052 of CAYJWZ010000003.1, forward strand.
ACACGTCTTTAATCTGATCCACACCCAGACAATCCGTACAGGTCACGCCAATGACATCGAGCGTTACTGCGCTGCCTTCCCCCGTACCGCTAGTGACGGTAATGGTGCTTGATCCGGCGTCGGCAATCGTCGCCACGTAGTTCCCGGTGGTGTCGGTAGTGAGAGCCACCGCGTTGGGGTTGATAGTGAGCGTGCCGGCTGAAGTGAGGCCGGCATCACCACCGAGGGCCACACTTTCCCATGAATCACCGTCGGCGATAAGAAGGTGGCCGCTGGTGGCGGGCTGCGTCAGGTCAGTAGTAGGAGAGGTGGTAGTATTAGTAGAAGTGGAGGAAGAATTACCGGTTATGAGGTCAGTCAGCGTTTTCCAGATGGGTGGCTGCGTATCCCCACCAGAAGTAAGCACCTGTCCAGCATCACCAATCGAACCGCTAGTGCGCAGTCGCCCCTGAATATCAAGCGTCGCTGAAGAATGAACTACCAAACTACTACTATCAATTGTAACGACCAGTGCACCATCATCTCCCACCGCCAACACTGGCCCGATACTATCGGAGGCCGCTAATACACGTGCCGTCGGTGACGGAGAGGTTACTACCTCAGTCAGTTCTTGAGTTGACTGAGCATACGGTAGTACCCAGCGCACCAACAAACCGAGCCCCGCACTGGCCAACACACCAAACAGCAGAGAACGCCGCATGCTTTTTAGTATAGCAGATTTCTAAACCGCGGAACGGGGAGTCAGCGCCGCATCAAACACCACCGCCGAGCCAATCCTCGGGCGAATAGCTACTCCCTGCTGGAGTGGTTGGTACTGAGGATGTGCAAACTGCAACTGATACTCCCCACGCGGTGCTAACATCAGATACTGCCCGCCAGCCGTGGTAACGCGTGTCTGAATAATCCGTTTCGTCACTGGGTCGGTTAGTCGAATCAACGCCAGCGCGACTGGTTTACGAACCGTTGCATCCACCACCCGCCCAAAGGCTCGGCGAAACCGCCGCGCAACCAGCAGTTCCAGCACCAGGAAAACCAGATACAAAAGAGTAATACCAAACAGCAGCGCCGACGGCCGGCGCAGCAGCATCACCACATTAAGCGCCGCACCAATCAATAAAAAAGGCAACGCTATTCGCGCCAAACCAAGTTGGAGCGTTCGCCACCACCGTACCAAGCGAGCCTTGAGACGCTCGCCGAATGAGTACGGCACCATCCGCCGCATGAAGAAAACCAACGGTACCACCGTACCTTCGGAAGCAACGGTAAGAGGCTGTTCAGTTGCCACCATTTCCCCTGGAAAAAGTAGCGCTGACGCACCATCAAAGATTGGGGCGTAGCCTGGCTTGCGGACCGAAAACAAATATGTCCCGGGTGGTAACAATGTCCCGAATGAACCGTCTGCCCCGGCTACAATCGTCTCCCGTAAACGATTAGTCGTCACATCAAAAATTTGTACTAAGGCACGGGCAATCGGCCTACCATCAAGCGCATTGATAACCCGGCCCACCGGTCGCCGCCGTTTTCGTAACGGACCCACCAAAGGAAATAGACCGCGTATCAAATCAAGCAACACCGTTGACCACAGCCCGGGTAAGGAGCCCAGCGTGACCACGGCCGTCGCTGTGGCCAGCGCCGTCGAACCGACCGTGACCGCGCCGTCAGGCACCGCAGTAAGTACATTCAGCGATGATTCAGTTACCCAGCCAAGAAACGGTTCAGGAGTTGGCACCGAGCTTGGCAGCACCACTGGCCCACTCCTACCAATCTTCAGCAAACCGCCGTTAGTACTATACACACCATCATCTTGCTGAAAACTGCCGACGGTCACGGTCGTTCCCGGCACTTGCTGCACGGTGCCGCCGTAGCCCGACTGCAGAGTCAACATACTCACCGTCAAGTCAGCCCTTATCGTGGCCCCATGGTCACAATCAGCAGCAAAAACTATCCGGTCAGCCGGGCCAGGGGCTGTCTTCGCGTCGCCCGGGCCGCATGTCACTGGATTCCTGGTCATCCAGTTAGCGGCATCGCTGGTTAATGCCCCAGGCGCACCAACCCAATACAACGTGGCCGCGTGCGCCATCGACGGCCAGATAAGCACACCAAAAGTCGCTACCAGAAACCTTCCACCCATACCACACAAGTGTACTATACCCGCAAGCGAACGACACCGATGGTCAACAGTGCTCCACCAATTTCAACGGGCGATGCTTCCATCAGCGGGCTTCCTCTTTGAAGAATTTCACTTACCTGCAAAGCCATCATAAGCTGCGTTTGCTGCCGAACAATCACCGCTTCCAGGACAGGACTCGGCGTCGATAAAACAAGTTTAATCTTTTCATCAAGGGCACACCCGGCTTTTTTTCGCAACATCTGTCCGTGCCGAATAATTTCCCGCACCCATCCTTCCCGTTCAAGTTCGGGCGTAAGAGTCGTGTCGAGCTGAACGGTCACCACCGCACCAACGGTGACCAGTACTTCCTTAATATTTACTTCATCCTGAATAATCTGAATAATTTCGGTATTCAATTTTAAGGGCGAAGAAATATCCAGTTTGGGTAACGGTTGGCGAATTTTTACACCGGCTGTCGCCCGTGCTTTTAAAGTTTCGCTGACCACCGTCCGAGCTGTCACCATAGCCGCGAGCAGTTCTTCTTCAGCCAAAGTCAGTGGCACCAGCTTATCGGGTTTGGGCAAAGAAGCCGCATGCACCGTCAACTCCCCCGTCAAAGTTTTATATATCTCCTCGGCCACAAACGGCATAAAGGGCGCTAACAGCTTACTAAGTTCAACTAACACATAGTGCAGTGTCTCAAAAGCCTGATCCGCCTCTTTTTTACTAGCCTGGGATTGGAAGCGGGCTCGTGAACGCCGGACATACCAATTACTTAAATCATCAATAAATGGTTGAAACGCCCGGGCCGCTGTATCTATCTGATAAGCATCGGCCGCCCGAAGAACTTCATGCTGCAACTGCTTAAATCGCGCCCGAACCCATTGGTCAAGAAGGGCTCTGCGCCCCTCGAAGCCCCGCCGGCTGGCGGGGCGAAGTGGGGTCCAACCGTGCACCCGCGCATATCGCGTAAAAAAACTAAACACATTCCATAGCGGCCGATACATGTTCTGCTTCAACTCACGCAACGCTCGTTCCGAAAATCGATACGGTTCCCCCAGCGAACTACTGGACAACAAATAGAAACGCAACACATCCGCCCCGTAGGTCGCGATCGTCGGTTCCGGTTCCGGATAATTTTTGAGCCGCTTCGAAAGCTTCTGCCCGTCTTCGGCAAAAATAAGGCCGGAAGCAATCACGTTTTTAAAGGCCACGCTATCGCGGGTCGCCGTCGCCAGGACATGCAGGAAATAAAACCAGGCCCGGGTCATTTCAATGCTTTCCACAATAAAATCAGCCGGAAAACCAGCCACGCCCGAGGCATAGGGCATGGATCCGGCATCAAACCATACATCTAACACCTCTGGTACACGCCGCATTGTTCCTTCACACAAGGTGTCAGACACCTTGACTTTAGGGTGTCTGACACCTTCACATTTCCACGTAATTTCATCCACAAAGGGCCGATGTAAATCAGCAATATCAGCCGCCCCAGCCAGTTTTTTAAGCTCATCTACGCTCCCCACTGCGATTCGGTGCTCACAAGCATCACACTCCCATACTGGCAGCGGCACTCCCCAAAAACGCGAGCGGGACACCGCCCAATCGGGGGCCGATGCAAGCCCTTTGCCAAAGCGACCTTTTTTTACATGCTCTGGTGTCCAGTTTATGTGTTCGTTTAATTCAATCATTCGCTGCTTAAAATCAGTCACTTTTAGGAACCACGTATCGAGGGCGTAGTAGATCAAGGGTGTGTCACAGCGCCAGCAAAATGGGTAGTTATGCGTATACTTTTCGGTTTTGAAGAGTAACCCGCGCTTCGCCAAATCAGCCATAAGAAGTGCTCCGGCCTTAAATATATGCTGTCCGGAAAACGGCGGAACTTCAGCCGTAAACTTACCAGTAAGATCAACTGTTCTTAAGACGGGTAACCCATGCTCTTGGCCAACTAGAAAATCTTCTTCGCCAAAAGCCGGGGCTGTGTGCACTAAACCTGTTCCATCTTCAGCCGTTACATGAAGCGCCGGCAGCAGCGGCTTGTGACCATCAGAGTAGGGCGCTGTGTAAGTCAGGTGCTGCAACTCCTCACTCGTCCAGCGCTTAGCTATCACTGCCTCATCTCCAAATAAAGCCTTCACTTGTACGGCAGCTAAAATAACCTCTGATTCGTTATAACGAACCGAAACATAGCTAAGCTCCGGGTTAAACGCCACCGCCGCATTGCCGGGCAGTGTCCAAGGCGTCGTCGACCAGATCATCAGGTATGCCGTAGCCTTGGCGAAGGCTGGGTCAGTTACCACTGGCATCATTACATAAACACTTTCATCTTCTTTCTCTTTATACCCCATCGTCACCTCGTGATTCGACAAAGCCGTGCCACAGCGAACACAGTATGCAGTCGACCGAAACGCCTTATACACCAAGCCTTTATCCCACAATACTTTAAACACCCCCCACTCTTTTTCCATGTAATCCCGGTTCAAGGTGGCATAGGCCGCGGCATAATCCGCCCGGCGCCCCACCCGTTTTAACAGGCGGGTATAGACATCAATATATCGGAAAACTACATCGCGTCATATCTGGTAAAAGG
>CAYJWZ010000004.1:0-21022 GCA_964374055.1 uncultured Candidatus Saccharibacteria bacterium
TTCTTATGGCGAAAAGTAACTCTCAATTTGATCTAGCTGTCATGCGCCATACAGCCGCCCATGTGCTGGCGGCGGCTAGCGCGCAGTTAAAGCCGGATACCAAGTTGGGTGTCGGGCCAGCGATTGATGACGGTTTTTATCATGACATCGACGTAGCGGAGCGTTACTCGGAAGACGATTTGAAAAAATTGCAGGCCGAGATGGAGAAAATAAAAAAGAAAGATTTGTCGATTGCCCAGCGAGAAGTTTCCAAAGACGAAGCGCGAAAATTATTTGCGCATGATCCGTATAAATCAGAACTGATAGAAGAATTACCGGGTGACACGGTGGGCATCTCTGACATGGGTGATGGATTTTTTGTGACGTTGTGTAAGGGTGGGCACGTTGAATCAACCGGAAAAATTGGATTCTTCAAGTTAACTCGTTTAGCGGGCGTGTACTGGAAGGGCGATGCCACTAAGCCGCAGCTACAACGTATTTATGGCGTTCTCTTCCCGACTAAAAAAGAGCTGGGTGATTACTTCACGCTGCAGGAGGAGGCGAAGAAACGAGATCATAGGAAATTGGGTAAAGAACTGGATTTGTTTACTTTTTCGCCATTGGTGGGACCGGGCTTGCCCATGTTTACGCCGCGAGGAGCGATTATTCGCCAGGAGTTGGAAGCCTTTTTACACGCAATTCAGGAGCCGCTTGGCTATCAGCGGGTATGGATTCCTCATATCACCAAGGCCGATTTATATAAAACTTCTGGGCATTGGGACAAATTTAAAGATGATCTTTTTCATGTGCGCGGAAAATTGGGTGATGAATTTGTTATGAAGCCGATGAATTGCCCGCACCACACCCAAATTTTTGCCGCCCGCCCGCGTAGTTATAAAGATTTGCCGCTGCGTTTTTCAGAAGTGACCACAGTGTACCGCGATGAACAAGCCGGCGAATTGCAGGGCTTGAGTCGAGTACGTTCGATTACACAGGATGATGGACACGTCTTTTGTCGGGCCGATCAAATTGAAGAAGAAATAAACCGGCTTATTACTGCCTATAACCAATTTCACGCGGCATTCGGATTTACAATGAAGGTTCGTTTGTCATTACGTGATGCGAAGCGCCCTGAGAATTATTTGGGAACAGATGACATTTGGGAGAAGGCGCAAGCGGCACTACGTAACGCGCTGCGGGCCGCTGGCAAGAAATTTTTTGAAGCCGAAGGCGAAGCCGCTTTTTACGGCCCGAAGATAGATTTTATGGCCAATGATTCTCTTGGTCGCGAGTGGCAGCTTTCAACTATTCAACTTGATTTTAATATGCCAAAGCGGTTTGAACTGGCCTACACCAATGCCGAGGGTGTGGAAGAAACGCCGGTTATGATTCATCGGGCACTTTTTGGGGCGTTAGAGCGGTTTATGGCAATTTTGCTGGAGCACTATGCCGGTGCTTTGCCGTTGTGGCTGTCCCCAAATCAAGTAGCTGTGCTGCCAATTTCCGATGAGCAGAACGACTATGCGCAGTCGATTGCCGAGGAGCTTAAAAAAGCTGGTGTTCGCGTGGAAGTAAATTCACGATCAGAAAGTATCGGCAAGAAAATTCGCGAAGCACAAATCACGAAAACCCCGGTGATGTTAATTGTCGGCAAAAAAGAAGTGGCAGCTCAAGAAGTTTCCGTCCGCTCCCGCGCCAAGGGCGACGAAGGTAGCAAAAAACTTCAAGAAGTAATTACAGAATTAAAGAAGCAGATTGAGGAACGGCACTAAAACTGTAGTGGGATTGGGGTGCCGGTGGGAGTCGGCCCGCCGGCTGGCGGGGTGATGAGGCCGAGGTTTACTTTGGCGAGGCCGTCTTCGAGAGATTTGGCTAAGCTGGCAAAGCGATCACGCGATTGTTCGTAGGCGGCCTGGAGTTTTTTGAGGGCAGCTAAATTTTCCTGGACACTTTTTAACATGTCGCCGGCTTCTTTTTGAAACTCAATCAGTTTTTCGCCGGAAAGATTATCGGCAATTGTTTTTACTTTTTCCAAACTGCGGGCCAGGAGCCTGGTTTGTGGTTCGAGATCCTGTGGGGCAGTTTTTCCCTGCTCGATTAGTTGTTTTAGGCGTTCGGCATCGGCCTTGGCATAGGCGAGGGCCACTTTGCGCTGCTGTTCCGGGTCGCGAATGATATAGCTTTCGCCGAAGCGTTTGGCGCGAGTAAACAGGGCGCGGCCCTGTTCCATAATCTGATAGTCTTTGAAATATTGCATGATAGCGCCGGGGACACGGCCGATATTTTCAGGATGGACTTTAATATCCAAAACGCCGCCAATGGTGAGCGCGGCTACGATGCCGGCCAGCGTGATCAGCAGGATGATCTTTGACACTTCCCTAGAGTACACTAAAGTGATTAGATGGCCAAAATTTACACTAAAACGGGCGACGGGGGGCAAACAGGCTTGATTGGCGGAAAACGGGTGCCGAAAAATAACATCCGGGTGGAAGCGTACGGGACAGTGGATGAGGCCAATGCGTTACTCGGGGTGTTGTTGGCACACTACCCCTTCTTTCCGCATCGGGAAGAGTTAGAACAAATGCAGCATCGGCTGTTTGATGTCGGAGCTATTCTAGCCCGCCAATCCGGCGGACAGGCTGACCCACGTGTGGATATTACGGAAAGTGATGTCACACACTTTGAAGAACTGATTGATGAGTTGGATAAAGAATTAGCGCCGCAAACGCAATTTATTTTGCCGGGCGGAAGCGAGTTAGCCGGCTGGTTACATGTCGTGCGGACGACGGTGCGGCGAGCGGAGCGGCGGGTGACAACGGTGATGCAGCACGATGAGGTGCCGCTAATTGTGGTGAAGTATTTGAATCGCTTGTCGGACTATTTGTTTACCTTGGCGCGAGCGGTAAATAAGGAATTTGGGGTGAACGATATTCCGTGGCACAAACAGGAACCAGTAACCCGTAACCAGTAACCAGCATGCAACCGGAGGTGCTGGTTATTGTCGGGCCGACAGCGTCGGGCAAGACCGACTTTGCGATTAAACGGGCCAAAGAAAACGGCGGGGCGGTTATTTCAGCTGATTCGAGGCAGGTGTACAGTGGCCTGAATATTGGCACAGCTAAGCCGGAAGAAGCCTGGCGAGATGCACCGCACGCTATCTCGGAGCCTGACATTGTAGACGCTATCCCCCACTATTTATTGAGCGTGTGTGCGCCGGATCAACTATATAGTCTGGCCCAGTGGCAGTCGGCCGCGCAGAAAATACTTGAAAAGATTGGCCAGCCAGCCATATTGGTTGGCGGAACAATGCTGTATGTGGATAGTATTTTATTTAATTACTCGATTCCCGAGGTCAAGCCGGATCCAGTGTTGCGTGCTGAACTGGAGAAATTGAGTGCGGAAGAACTGTGGCAGCAGTTAATGCAAAAAGATCCAGCCGCCAAGCAATTTATCGAACCGCATCATAAGCAGCGAATTATTCGGGCGCTGGAAGTGATTGCGGTGACGGGTAAGCCTTTTTCTGATTTACGGCAGCAGCGACCGTCGCCATATCAGTTTAAAATTATTGGTCTGTTCCCCGGTTGGGATGCACTGCGGGAACGAATAACGCAGCGAGCACAGGCGATGCTTGATGATGGTTTGCTCGAAGAAACAAAAGGACTGCGCGCGAAATACGGCCCAGCCTATGCCAAGGCTTCGGCGGGCAAGGCCGATCTACCCCTGCTCAAAACCATGAATTACTTGCAAGCTGGGCAGTTGCTCGACGAAATCTTAACACGTGAACAGGCATTAGCTGAAATGGTTAAAGTAAACATGCGCTACGCCCACCGCCAAATGAACTGGTGGAAGCGGAATAAGGAGATTGAGTGGCTAGTTTAGTTTTTTCTTGAGGAGGGCGACAACAGCTGGGGCGCTGGCTTTACCTTTGGTTTTGGCCATGACGGCGCCCATCAGGAATTGCAGGGCGGAATCTTTGCCAGCTTTGATTTTGGCGACGACGTCGGGATTGGCCTGAATGACTTCGTCGACGATGGTATCTAGTTCGCTGGTATCGCTTACTTGAGCTAGTCCAAGCTTGGCAATGATCGGATCGGGATCACCGCCGGTGGCCTGCATTTCGGCCAATAGTTTGGGCAGCGCGGTTTTGGTAATTTTCCCCTGTTCTACTAAAACGACAACTTCGGCAAAGTTTTCGGGCGAGATTTTAATGTTGGGCAGGAGAGGTTTTAGTTCGCGCAGTACCAAATTGGTGGCAAGTTTGGTTAAGGTGTCAGGTACCCTAGAATGAAGGTACCTGACACCTTTTCCAACACCTTCATTTAGTTCAGAGATAGTATTTTCGAAGTAGTCAGCCAGGGGTGGTAAGTCGACAAACAGCTGGGCTTGGTCGGCATTGAGGCCGTATTCGCTTTCGAAACGTTTGCGGCGGGCGGGTGGCAGCTCGGGTAGTTGTTTTTTGATCTTCTTGTCGTCAGCCTCTGTAAATACAAACGGCGGAATATCCGGTTCGGGGAAGTAACGGTAATCGGCGGCTTCTTCTTTGGTGCGTTGCTCAGTGGTTTTTTGAGCGTCGGCATCCCAGCCACGGGTCTGCTGACGCGCTAAGGTGTCAGGTATTTTAAAGGTGTCAGACACCCTGGAATGAAGGTGTCTGACACCTTCCCAGATTTTTGTCTGCCGCTTTATTTCGTATGCTAAGGCCCGTTCGACATTGCGAAACGAATTTAAGTTTTTAACTTCGGTTTTGGGATTAAATTCTTTGCTTCCCTCTTCGCGCAACGATATATTCGCATCGCAGCGCATTTGACCTTTTTCCATGTCGGCGTCGGACACGCCGAGGGCGCGCATGATGCGTTGCAATTCTTGGAGAAACACCTTAGCTTCAGCGGGCGTTTTTATATCGGGTTCGGTGACGATTTCCATTAGGGGTGTGCCGGCGCGATTAAAATCGATCAGGGTATAGTTTTCGGTGTGTGCCTCGTAAAGACCACTAGCGCGGTCCACGGGGTGAATATTTTTAGCGGCGTCTTCTTCAAGATGAATGCGGGTAATGCCGACGATGCGCTCCTGCCCATCAACGACAACTTCTAGCGAGCCGTGGCCGCAGAAGGGCTGGTCGTATTGGCTGATTTGGTAGCCTTTGGGCAGATCAGGGTAAAAATAACTTTTACGGTCGAATTTGCTTTTATGGGTTAGTTCGCAGTTGAGGGCAGCACCAGCCAAGCGCGTCCATTCAATGGCCGTGGCATTCGGTACTGGTAATGTTCCGGGGTAGCCTAAACAAATTGGGCAGATGGCCGAATTGGGCGGCGCCCCGCCTGCGACGGGGTTCACACATGAGCAGAACATTTTGCTTTTTGTTTTGAGCTGGACGTGGATTTCCAGCCCGATGACCGGTTCTAATTTCATAGGGATAACGGTCTATCTTGAATAAACTCGACGCCTTTTTGCAAGGCGAGCTCGGCGCGGGCCAGTTGGATACCGATGTCGAGAGCGTGGCCGGATTGGCTGATGAGTTCGTTCTGGGCAATTTTAAGGGCTAGCATATCAGCACTCTTGCCCTCGAGTTGCAATAATGGCTGGCCGGTAGTCGTGTTAAATTCAACTTTGATTTTGCCGTCAGACACACGGATTAAGAAAATGCCGCGCGGGTCAGCTTCGGCGGCATCGGCCATTTTTTTCGGCGGCCGATCCCAAAAAGCACACTGGGCCAGTTTTTTAGCATTATCCCAATCGCCTTCGTAGAGATGAGCTGATTGCGAGGTAATTTGCAGGGCGCCTAATTCAAAACCAAGCTCACGTGTGACTTTGCCTTGTAAGTGGCGTAAACCAAAAGCGTTAGGAACAGCGGCTTTGAAAATATCGTGACTGCGCACCGTCACCAGCCAGTGTAGTTGGCCGTTGGCCTGCAGGGCTTGGACTTGAGTGATGCAGGGCGGTTCATCGCTCGTGGCATCAATCCACGGCACTAACGTGGTAGCGACCGCCCGGCGGCTATCGGGTGAGGCCTTTAAGTTGCGGATAATTGATTCTTTCATTTGATCAAGTGGGCCGTCGTTGGTGGGATAGGCCATTAAGCGATTGCCATAGGTGTATTGCACGCCGACTGGCTTATCCGGCGACATAAAGACGGAGTAATACTCTTCGATGGCTTCCCGAGTAGCACCCACGACTGCGCACAGTTCTTTGGGCCAGTCGGTGGGCAGCTTGGGGTTATCGGGATCTTCGCTGTGTATAACCCAGGTGGCGCCAAGTAATTCTTTTTGCTGATTGCCGTATTGGGTGCCTTTAACGGTACCGTAGCGGACGATGCGCTCGACGAGGCGCGTCCAGGTATCAATGACGCCCTGGCCGCGGATAATGAAGCCGACCTGTTCCGAGGGAAAAGTGTCGGGCTCTTCCAAGACTGCTTTCGGGAAACGAACTGGTTCCATATAGGCCTTGGGCGCGGCTGGTTCAACCACTTGGACGGCGGCGGCTATTTCTTTATCGCTGACGTCGACCAATTCCACTTTTTCCCTTAATTCATTGATAACAGCAACGTCAATTTCTTTTTCCAGTTTAAAGCCAGTACCGGCTACCGAACCGTCACTTTGCAATTCACCTTGCCAGATTTTTTTAAGCAAACCGGAGCCGACAACACCAAATTTGGTGTTAGAGAGGGTGCCATGCCCCCAGACATATAAGCGGCGGATAAAAGGGTTGAGGGCCAGATTACGTAAAATAACGTTTACCCCTTGGCTGGAATATAACGTGCCAATAATAGCCGCTTTGTTGATTAACTCAGGGGCCTGAGCCAGAGCGGCTTTCGGTTCATTCCAGACAGTGCAGAATCCAACCGTACCTTGGCCAAGGTGGACCTTAAACTTATCCGGCTGGTAGAGGTTTTCTTCGGCTATAGCCGCCACCGCCTCCGGCGGGGCCCCGCTGTCAGCGGTGGCTTGCACGGAGGCCGGCGGCGTTTTAAGCTCAACGGATGACATGTAACTTGATCGTAGCATGATCTTATCCGACCGGGACATAAAAACGGCCTTGAAAAGCGGGCAGATTGTGGTTAAGCCGAAGCCGGATTTAAACGAGCAGTTGGGGAGTTGTAGCCTGGATTTACGGCTCGGGTTTTACTTCCGGGTCTTTAAGCACCGGCGGGTGCCGTTTGTGGATCCACTTAATTCAGACAGTGCTACCGGCATGACCGAAAAGGTGAAGATTAGCCGGAAGGAACCGTACGTAATTCAGCCGGGGGAATTTGTGCTGGCTTCAATTTTGGAATGGGTGGAACTGGCGGATGATCTTTCGGCGCGGATTGATGGACGCAGCAGTTTAGGCCGACTGGGGTTGGTTATCCATTCGACGGCCGGACATATTGATGCCGGGTTTAAAGGTTCGATCACCATGGAAATGACTAATATCGGAAAGTTGCCGATTCTGCTCTACCCGAAGATGCGGGTGTGCCAGTTGGTGTTCGAGCAGTTATCCTCCCCCGCCGAGCGGCCGTATTCGAAGAAACCGGGGGCAAAGTATGCTGGTTACAAAGTGCCGGCCGAAACGGCTATTTCTGACGAGAAGATATGATCGACTTCAAAGTGAAGCGGTTATCGCGTACGGCCAAGCTGCCCACGAAACATAATCCGGACGATGCCGGGATTGATGTGTATACCAACGAATCGTACACACTCAAGCCCGGGGAACTTCATTTGTTTTCGACAGGTATAGCTGTGGAAATTCCGAGTGGTTTTGTGGCGTTATTATGGGATCGATCAGGCCTAGGCAGTAAGGGTATTCATCACTTGGCGGGGGTGATTGATGCTGGCTATCGCGGCGAATGGAAAGTGGCGTTGTTAAATACGACTGATAAGCCCTTCCCTATTAAGCGGGGAGATAAGATTATTCAGTGTGTAGTGCAACACTTTGAGCCGGTTACGATCAGGTGGGCCAAAAAACTGGCTGATACCAGTCGGGCGAAAAAAGGTTTTGGTAGTTCCGGGCGTTAAAGTAGGACTGAAACTTTTTTCCAAATTTCCTGTTCGATGTCGCGCCGGGTGCGTTGGTGGCCTTGTTTATCCACACCGCTGACTATTTTCCACTTCTGGTCTTTGGCGAGTTTTACATAGTTGTTGCGAAAGGCCGTTAATTTGACTCGGTTTTCGTGATAATCTCTTTTTTTATTGGCCAAACGCTCGAGGGTGAATTTTACCGGAGTGTCGATCATGATAACCAAATCCGGTTTGGGTAAGGCTGGGGTGTCTTCTGTAGTTAACCACAGGATTTCTTTAATCAATTTGCGGCGGGCGGGCCCGGTCAAGTTGCTTGTCTGATAGGCTAAGGTGGAGGTGTAGTAACGATCGAGCAGGATAACATTTTTGCCCTGCCTGCCGCCTGCCTGTCCGGTAGGCAGGGCAGGCAGGCGGCCCTTTTTGAGGGCCCACAAGTCTTCGGCGCGAGAGAAAAAATCTTGAATATAGAGCAGGGCCTGTTCGCGGCGGGAAAAGTTGAGCTTGTTTTTGTGCAATAGAAACTTGTCGTAGATCATGCGGCCGGTGGCACGATCTTCCTGCGGAAAGTGCATTTGATGGACTCGGTAGCCGCTTTTTTTGAGGTGAGCGCGCAGGCGATCAGTTTGCGTTTGGCTGCCGCCAGCGTCGATCGCCTCGATAACGATTAGCGGTGAGTTTTTTAGGGCTTTTTTAATTGCGGTAACTTTAGGAGTAAAGCCTCCCAGATTACCTCACTTGTGCTGGCGGTGTCCAGCAGTTCATCGCCTTCGACGCATTTGATGCGGATGAAGTGCTCGGGTTTTTCTGTACAAAGTAGATCGTATTCGTTATAGAGACGTTCCTGGACATGCAAGTGGTCAGTATATTCAGCATCGTCGCCGGCATTCTTTTTACGATGAGCAAGGAGATTGGCCGAAATAAGCGGCGGAACATCAAGAAAAATTGAGACGCTGGCGCGGGGCATTTTATTTTGTAGATATTCTAAGTGTTCGATTGCCCGATGAATTTTGGGGCGGTCGGCATTAACTGTCTGTGGAGTAGTGGCCTCCACGGTGAAAAAGGCGAGGCTGCTGGGAACATAGCGATCATAGACAACCACACCACCCGTTTTCAGGGTGGCGAGCATTTCAGCTTTATGTTCGGTGCGATTATCGGCAAACAACCGCATGCGCACTTCCCAGGGCGTGCGGTGCCAGGAGCCGTCTTTATTTTGCAGTAACTTTTTTAGGCGCTGACCGGTGGTGGTAGTGTAATCAGGTGTGGCCAGTTCCACGACGGTGTGGCCAATGAAACGCAAGCGGTCGGCCAGTAGTTTAGTTTGGGTAGCTTTGCCGGAAGAATCAATGCCGTCGAAGGCAATGAGTAATCCCGGCGGTGTCATGGGCTAGACCGCCAACTTAACGGCTGGCGAGTGTGTGGTTTTGAGGTAGGCTCGGCGAATAAACTGGCCTTTGCTGGTGGGGGGGCGCAGGGGGCGCAGCGCGGCAAGCAAGGCGTCGACATTAGCGGTAATTCTATCAGCTTCCCAACTTAGTTTGCCAACGGCTTCATGGAGATTACCTAATTGATCCATCTTAAAACTTATTTTGCCGGATATCAGTTCCTGGACAGCGGCGACTGGGTCGGGGCTAACGGTGCCGGTTTTGGGATTGGGCATGAGGCCTTTAGGCCCCAGAATACGAGCCACGGTGGCGATCTTGGGCATCATGTCAGGCGTGGCCACGACTACGTCAGCTTCCAGTGCACCGTCCTTAGCAATTTGTTCAATTAATTTGGCACCGCCAGCTTGCTCGGCGCCAGCGTCTTTAGTCGCTTTTTGTAAGCTCAAATCTTCGGTCAAGACCACGATGCGTTTTTTAGACGGGCTGCCGGCCGGTAATGTCACACTGCCGCGCACCATTTGATCTTGTTTTTCTGGGTCAACGCCGAGGTTGATATGTAATTCAACTGTTTGATCTAATTTGCCGGTGCTATTGGTTTTTAAAGCACCAACCGCTTCATTGACGGCCACGGCAGCCTGGGGCAGCTTGGCTTTCAGTTTGTTGTACTTCTTGCCAGCCATACTATTTGATTTCAATACCCATGGAGCGGGCCGTGCCGGCAATGATTTTTTCAGCGGCAGCCAAGTCGCGAGCGGATAAATCCTCCATCTTTTTCTCAGCGATGGCGCGGATTTGGGCGCGGGTGACGGAGCCGACTTTGGTAGCTTGCGGAGTCGCCGAACCTTTCTCAACTTTAGCGGCTTTTTTCAGCAGCGCCGAAGCCGGCGGAGTTTTAAGCTTTATGGTAAACGTTCGATCTTTATAAATCGTCACTTCGGCTGGAATAATGTCTCCGATTTTGTCCTTGGTTAGATCATTAAACTGGGTGACAAATTCCTGAATGCTAATGCCGTGCTGCCCCAAGGCCGGGCCAATGGGCGGAGCCGGCGTGGCTTTACCGGCCGGCGCTTGGACTTTAACAACAGTGAGTAGTTCAGCCATAGAATCCTAAGCTTCCTTACGAATTTGTAAAAAGTCAAGTTCAACTGGCGTTTCCCGGCCAAAGACATTGACCAATACTTTAACGGTGCCTTTGGCCTCGTTGACTTCAGAAATTTTACCTTCGAATTCTTTAAACGGCCCGTCAGTGATTTTGACGGCATCACCTTCCTTGACGTCGATTTTGTATTTGGGCTCTTCTTCGCCCATGCGTTTTAACAACCGATCGACTTCTTCCTGCGAGATGGGAGTCGGGGTAGTACCGGAGCCAACGAAGCCGGTAACGTTGGGTGTGTTGCGGACGACGTACCACGAATCTTCGGTGACGATCATTTCCACCATGACATAGCCCGGAAACAGACGCTCTTCAATCACTTGGCGCTTGCCGCTTTTGACGCGGATCTTTTTTTCGCGCGGCACGATGACCTGGAAGATTTTATCCTCCATGCCCATGGATTCAATCCGCTGGCGCAAGTTGCGGGCGACGTTGTCTTCGTAGCCGGAGTAGGTGTGCAAGACGTACCAGCCGTGATCGGTTTTTTTGTCGGTCATACGTTCAGGATAAAGCGTTCAATTAGGAGCGTAAATAAATAATCAATGCCACCAATCACGAAGCCAACAACCAGTGAAGCTACAACCACAATAACAGTGTAGCGAATGGTGGTTTGGCGGTCGGGCCAGGAGACTTTTTTGAGTTCATCACGCGCTTCACGCAGAAATGACATGAGCAAATTGGGCGCGTTGGCGATACTTTTTACCATAGATAAGCGATTTTTTCCCGGTTTTAAAAAAGCCCCGGGGGCTTAGGTAGAAGATACTACATCAGCCACTAAATGTCCAGGTTCTGCACTGCTTTCGCGTGGGTCTGGATCCACTTTTTGCGGGGGGCGACGTCGTTGCCCATCAATACATCGAAAATATGGTCAGCTTCGGCGGCATCTTTTATGGTCACTTTTTTGAGGACGCGCTTCGTCGGGTCCATGGTTGTTTCCCACAATTCGCTGGGGTTCATTTCACCCAAGCCTTTGTAACGCTGAATGTTTACTTTGGCTTCGCCGTACTTTTTGACAACGGCGTTTTTTTCTTCATCGCTAAAGACATACTGCAGCTCTTTACCGCTTTCCACCTTGTAGAGCGGCGGTTGGGCGATGTAGAGGTAGCCACCATCAATGACCGGCTGGAAATGCCGGAAGAAAAAAGTGAGCAGCAGAGTGCGAATGTGCGAGCCGTCGACATCAGCGTCGGTAGCGATTATGATGCGGTGATAACGCAGCTTGCCGATTTCCAGTTCCTCGCCCATGCCGGTGCCCATGGCAATAATGAGAGATTTGATTTCGTTGTTGGCCAGCATTTTGTCTAAGCGAGCTCGCTCGACGTTTAAAATCTTGCCGCGCAGCGGCAGAATGGCCTGGAAACGCCGGTCGCGACCGGATTTGGCACTATTATGAACAAAGATACCAGCAGCCAGAGCAAAATTATGGTAACGATCAACGGTAATATCATAGACATCGGCTCGCTCAGTCAATTTCTTTACGCTCACCACTTTACAGTTGCTATTCTCTGCAGCCTCTAGCATTACCTCTTTATTATCACGGTAATAGGTGTGTAAAAGACGCTTATAACTGATACCAGTAGGATTCAGCGATAAACGTAATTTCTCATACGCCTGTTCTTGATTCTCTGTTTGAAGAACTTGCTTGAGCAAGGTAAGAGCCTTTATTTTCTTTCCTGTTTTAATCTTCTCCGCTTTTTCTTGAGACGATGTCGATTGTCGCCAAGCTGTCAGGCCATTGACGATCGCAGCACGTTTATCATTATCAGCCCACGTGCGCTGGTGCGCAACGCGAAGAAGTTCAGCATGTTCAGGATGGGTACTCCACCACGCCTTAACAGTTTCGCTATGCCGCCGCCGGTAGGCTGGATCTTGCCATTGCTTTTTTGTTTCTTCGGAACGCCATGCACGCAGTACCGGGTCGGACCACTCTTTTTTGGCTAACGTCCGTAATAGTTCCTTAGCTTCTGGATGTTGTTCGAAATACAATCGTGTGTGCTCTGATTGTCGAGCTCTATTATCTTGATCAGCCCAATACGAAGCAAAAAGATTCTGCGAACGTTGGCAATACGCTTCGTATTGCTCTCGTGTAAGGTTCTTAAACCATTGCTGAAAACCATCCAGCACAGCTTTGGTCATTGCTTGATCTTGTCGTTGTAGTTTGGCGCGTTTAGTCATATATTCGCGATATTCAGTATTTTGCCATTGTGCCTTAGCGGTACTACTCATTTGTTTGATTTTCCGCTCACGATAGCGAGGATCCTGCCAAATTTTCTTTAGCGTCTCACGTGCTAATCGAGCATGGAGTGCTAAGTGATCAGCCTTTGTTAAACGTCGAAGGTTGCGGGGATCATTGTTATGTTTGTTAAGATCCTGGTGATGACGCATTGGACCATCACTTTTGCGATAATACTTTGTCAGCAGATTATATCGATCAGCCAGATGATGCGTATGCCACCACGCCTCGGCATGATTCATCCAGACCATTTCATACCCAGGCCCTGGATTCTCTCCTCGTTCCGTAAAACGAATTTTGAGTGGCATTAAACTTTCACCTGTTTGTAACTGATCCGCCCGTTGATACGTACCATCACGTAATCGGAAGAGGTGATTAGGAGTGCAGCGAATCTTTTCTCCGGTATCAAGCACTACTTCAACTAATTCGGCTTGTTGTTTCGTACGGCGAGGGTGGATTAACGGAACAATACGTATATCCCCCACGTTATTCGCACTATATCCAAAATGGGTAACACTTTGTTCCCAGTCATCAGCTAACTCCTTGATCGTTTTTTCAATTCCGGAAGCTAAGCGGATCCGGGTATCTCCGGCAAAACACCCACCGGCGGAGTCGCCTTCCACCAGAAACAGCTCGCTGTTGGCCGGATTGCGTTCAGAGCAGTCGGCTAATTTACCGGGCAAAGCAAAGCCATCGAGGGCGCCCTTGCGGAGCACGGTGTCGCGAGCCGCCCGAGCGGCTAAGCGAGCCTTGGCAGCGAGAGCAACTTTTTCGACAATGGCGCGAGCGTCGCGCGGGTGTTCTTCCAGGAAAAGGCCAAAATCTTCGGTCATCACCTGTTGCACGTAGCCGCGCACTTCGGGGGTGCCGAGCTTAGCCTTGGTTTGGCCTTCGAATTGCGGATCCTGTAGTTTAACACTGATGACGCAGGTTAAGCCTTCCTTCACATCTTCGGCGGTGAGGTTGTCATCTTTCTCGCGCAGCAGGCCTTGTTTGCGGGCATAGTCATTGAGGGTACGGGTGAGTGCCATGCGAAAACCGGTGACATGGGTGCCACCTTCGGGAGTATGAATGTTATTGGCAAAGGCGAGCAGATTTTCATTAAAGGCATCGGTATATTGCATGGCCACTTCCACTTGCGAGGTGCCCTCGAAATCGTGATGGGCAAAGAAAATATCGTCGTTTTTTACTTCTCGCCCTAAATTCAGTTCACGGACGTAGGATTTAATACCGCCCTCAAACAGAAAACTGTGTTTACGAATAACGTTCGGGTCACGCTCGTCGCTCAAACTAACGCGTAGGCCCGGTGTCAGGTAGGTTTGCTGGCGCATGCGTTGCAGGATACGTTCCCAGTCGTAGCGAATTTCCTGGAAAATTTTATTGTCAGCTTTAAAGGTAATTGTCGTGCCGTTTTTCTTAGAGCTGCCAACTTTTTTGACATTGCTGTCGGCCGCGCCGCGGGTGAAGCGCTGCTTGTAGATGGCACCATCGCGATGGACTTCGGCCTCTAACCATTCGGACAAGGCGTTAACGACAGAGACACCAACACCATGTAAGCCACCCGAAATTTTGTATCCCCCGCCGCCAAACTTACCGCCAGCGTGCAGCACAGTAAGCACTGTTTCCAGCGTCGATTTTTTGGTTTGCCTGTGCTTTTCAACCGGAATACCGCGGCCATCGTCAGAAACACGCACCACTTCATCCGGCAACAGTTGGATAGTGATGTGCGTGGCGAAGCCGGCCATGGCTTCGTCAATCGAGTTATCGCAGACTTCCCAGACGAGGTGATGAAGCCCATCTAAACCAGTGCCCCCGATGTACATGCCGGGGCGTTTACGGACAGGATCCAACCCCTCCAGAACCTGGATCTGTTCGGCCGAATATTGCTTAGCGGCCTCCGCTTTACTTTTGGGGTCAATTTTTGGCATTAATCCGGCTCTGTTAACTTAAAAAGAGAAGGGTCACTCTCCTCCCCTTTTATACTTAAATTTTAGCAGAATTCAGCCCAATTTCAAAGGCCTGAAGACCGGGTTTTAAGTGCAGTTTTTCATGCAGAGAAAGCAGGGCCGGCGAGCTTACAGTGCCACTATAGCCAATGGTTTTCTCGTTGAGGAGGATTTCTGCTGTGCCTTTGTCCCATTGGGCAGTGCTGGCGATCGGGCGAGTGGCAATTTTATCACCGAAAACAGTACGCAAAGCAGCTAAGACGGCTGTCAGTGGTACATCGTGTGTGATGCCAGCTAACCGTTCTTCTTCGATGACACCGGGCACCACACCGCCCTCTCCTTTTTTGAAGACAGTGCTGATTTCAAAGAGCGCGCGGGAATACTCGGACGCTCGTTTGCGCCACTCGGCTTTATTCGTCACCACGTTTTCAATGAGGCGCGGCAGCAAGCTTTGGCGCAGACAAGCTTGCTCGGGGGCAACAGGATTACTTAGTTTGAGCGACGTATCGTTTATCAAACCAAGGGCTTGAGCGATCAGTTCTGTTTCGAAAGAGTAATTATAGACTTCGATGAAGCCTATCTTTACAAATTCGTCGCGTAGTTTTTCGCGAATATCACCCCCGCCTTCGCACAAGCCTGCCTGCCGGCAGGCAGGGCTATGGCGGGCAGGCCCTCGGCTCGGAATATTCAATAAGCCAAAGAGGCGAATTACTTCTTCAACGAGATCATGTTCACCAGTCAGATCAAGGCGGTCAAACGGTGGCGTGACTTGCCAGGTGTCGCCTTGCTCACTGATAACACAGCGCAGTGTCTGAAGCGCGTCGCGAGCGTTGTCAATAGAAATTTCAGTGCCGGCCAGTTGGCTGGGGCGGGTTGGTCGGAAGGAAATTGGTTGCGGAGCGTATGGCTGGGGGTAGTTATCAATGGCTTGAGTAACTGTAGCGCCGGCTAATTCTTTTAATAGATCAAGGCAGCGAGCGTGCGCTTCAGCGGCGAGGTTTGGATCTAAGCCTTTGCTGAAGCGGGCGGAGGCTTCAGTGCGTGTGTTTACCGCCCGAGCCGATTTTTGAATGGCGTCGGGGTGAAAGTTGGCGATTTCGAGCAAACCGTGGGTAGTTTTGGCAGTAATGCCGGTATTGAGCGCGCCGGTAACACCAGCTAGAGCAACGACTTTATCGTCGACGGTGATAACAACGTTTTCGAGAGAAAGCGTGTGTTCGATATTATCGAAATCGGTTATCTTTTCACCGATCCTGGCAGCCCGTACACCAATAGTTTTGCCGGGCAGTGCGTCACAATCAAATAAGTGCACCGGTTGGCCAAGTTCGAACATCACGTAGTTGGTGATGTCGACCAGGTTATTGATAGGATGCGTGCCAGAGGCTAGCAGCCGAAACTGCATGATAAGTGGTGACGGTTTGATGGTGAGGTTGTCGAGAACGGCAGCCATATAACGTGGGGCTAGGGCGGGGTCAGCAATGAAGATTTTGTAGTCGCCAGATATCTCCTCACCCTCCCCTCTCCCCGCTTGGGGAGAGGGGATAATTGAAAGTTTCAGCAACGCCGCAATTTCTCTGGCCACTCCTCGATGACTCAAGCAGTCATGAGCACGGTTGGGAGTGATATCAGCTTCGAGAATAGCGTCGTCGGGGATAAGTTGATTAAGCGGCGTGCCGAGGGGTGTGTCATTGGGTAGAACCCATAAGCCAATATGCCAGTCACCTAAGCCAAGTTCGCGAGGAGAATTTAACATGCCGGGGCTTACCTGCCCTCGAATAGTTGCTTCTTTGACAGTGAACTTTTGGCCATCTTCGTCAAACAGATCAGCGCCGGGGGGTGAGTAGGGCACGATGTCCCCAACTTGATAGTTAGTAGCGCCGCAAACAACTTGAATTTGTTTGTGGCCGTCGTTTACCGTGGCTAGTTTTAAGCGATCGGCGTTGGGATGTGGATTAATCTTTTCGACTTTAACGGCGCTGATGGCTGGGTGGATAGCAATTTTTTTGGCGACGACTGTTTCGAAACTATGCAGCGTTAACAGTTCGGCCACCTCTTCGGCCGACTTATCTAAATCCGGCAAAAATTCTTTTAACCAGCTATATAGCAGTCGCATGGAATTTATTTATGAACTTAATATCACCCGCCAAGAATTCACGGAGGGCATTTATGCCATATTTCAGCATGGCTAGGCGATCATAGCCGCCGCCGAGCGCATAACCTTGATAGCGCTTCGGGTCAAGGTTGATAGCTTTTAATACATTTGGATGCACCATCCCCGCTCCAGCCATTTCGATCCAGCCGGTATATTTGCAGACGCGACAGCCTTTGGCTTCACAAAAAATACAGCTTAAGTCGACTTCGAGACCGGGTTCAACGAAAGGAAAGTAAGCGGGACGCAATCGGGCGCTCACCCTTTTGCCAAAGAATTCAGAATAAAAAGTTTCGATGACACCTTTGAGGTCAGCCAAGGTTGATTTTTCGTCGACGACCATAAACTCAAATTGGTGGAAGGTTGTCTCATGGGTGGCATCGGTGCTTTCAGCCCGGAAACAGCGACCAAGATAGAACATTTTATAGGGTGGTTTGATTCCTTGCTCAAGGGGACCGCGAACTTGTAAGGGCGAAACATGAGTGCGCAGAATATGTCCATCGTCGAGATAAAACGTATCAGTTTCAGTTCGAGCCGGGTGTTCTGGCGGAATGTTGAGTTTATCAAAGTTATTAGTTGGATCCTCTACGAGTGGCCCCTCAACGTAGGTAAAGCCAAGCTTGAGAAAAATATCTTGTATGTGGCGCGCTGTTTGGGTCAGTGGATGCAAGGCCCCCGGTTTACTCATGCTAGTATCTGTTTTTTGGCTACTAGCTAAAACATAGTGCTCCCATTTGTTTTTATAGGCTGTTTCTAATTCTTGGCGGAGGATTTGGGCGGCGGGGCCGAGGGTGCGTTTTTGTTCAAGGGAGAGATTTTTGAGGTTACGCAGCAGTTGCGGGACGAGGCCTTTCCGACCAAGGTATTTGACGCGCCATGTTTCCAGTGCGGCGGCGGTTTTGACAGCGGCCAACGAGGCTTCGGCCTCAGCTCTCAAACTTGGTATGTCGGCGACTGGCGTGGTCATAACTTAGGAAGAAAAATTCGGTGCATACAAAAACAACCGTCAAGAGTAGCACGAGCCACCAGCGGATCAAGCGCAGGCGTTGCAGGAAGAGCAAGAGATCGGTAAAAGCCCCTAGTAAAATGCCTTGACGGATAGAGTAGCGAACTCGATAGGCCGGCAATTGCGCGGGTACAAGTAGGCAGCGCAGACCATAGCCGGCCAGTGCCATCACGCTGGCAATGCCGAGAAAGAGTGTTAGGAAAAAAAGCAGGTAACCGTAGAGGCCAGCTTCGACCGGGTCCAGCCACATAACGATCATCAGCCACATACCCCAGGCGGCGAGGGCGGTGCCGAGCGCACCCATAATAAAGAGGCGGACAGACATAGTTTTTTAAGTATACCTTATCTGAACCACCAGGCGGCGCCCCAGAGGATAACGGCCAGGAGCACTAGCCACCTCCACGGGGTGCGTTCGTTGTCTTCGGGCAGTTCGTATTCGGCCATCTGATTGTTATACCAGACTCAGATGAATAAAAAAATCCCGACCGCAGTGGCCGGGGGCTAACATTAACCGGGCTGTAAGGTTAGACGTTGGAGCTGGCTCGCCTGGTGTTCCAGCCATACGGCGGCGGCTTTGACGATGCCATCAAAAATGGGCATCGTTCGCAAGCTTATCGCTTCAGCATGCCAAGGGGCATTCCCTCGCATAATGTGGCAGACATAGTACCGGCCGATAATTGAGCGTTCGGGCACCAAGCGTAGGGCCGGGTGAATTGCACCGGGCTGGTCATGTAGGGTTGTCATCATCTGCAATGCGGCGTGCTTCATGGCATCGTTGTTAGGCTCCCAGTGCAGATCGGTAGTAATGATCAGCTGCAACCGCCCGGTTCCGTCTTCCAAACACAGCCTGATCAGACCAACATCGCCAACCAGATGGCAGTAGGACAGTGTCTCAAAAGGCATATCAATCTCCTATGGTTAGAGTCGGCAGAAAAAGTGGTTCTTTGGTTTAGCCTTACCGGGAGTACCTTGCCCGATGCGAAGTTTAGGCTCCTCCCCTATAACATAGAATCACTATTGTTTTTTTCCAAGGAACTACTTGTACTTCAAGTGTAGCCTAAAGTGAGCCCGGTGGACAAATATTGACTGCTTCCGTATATTTAGCACTACTTGTTTGGGGGCCCGAAGTGTACCGGTTTGCACGTCTCCCTGTCACGGAGAAGGCAGCGGGTTCGATTCCCGTCGGGCCCGCCAGTATGTTAGGGCGATTGGTGGCTTTGAGTGTCAAAATATGCAAGGGATTTCTTAAGGTTCGTGGTTGGTATTACGTGGAGTTATTAGAAGTGTAGCGGGAGCCCGAATTGCACGGGCGATCTCCTGGTTATGAGCCAGGCGAGATACTACTTCTCCATCCCGCGATCTGACAGTGGCTAGTGTACAGCGCGAAGAGTTGGGTGTCAACGGCGAGTAACAAAGTACGGTTGCGTTTCCGGGCGGGTTTGGCAGGCTGATACTACCTCGGGGAGACGAGTTCACAGAACGTAGCCTCCGAGACAACGAGCAACTTTTCCTCCGCAAACTATGGGGGAAGGTACTAACAATGCCCCTTATGGGGCGTTGTTATTTTTGCGTATTAAGGCTTATTTTAGTAACTTTACGGAGTCACCCTCGCGCTTCTTCAGCGGGCCTGCCCGCCGAAGTTCCGCGAAGCAGGACGAAGGCGGGGTAGCTCAGTTGGTTAGAGCACGGGACTCATAAGCCCGGGGTCGCGAGTTCGAATCTCGCCCCCGTCACATCTGTTACACTACTCTTTATGAACACTTTGCCGAGGCCGAGGCCGCTGGTCATCGCGATTTTGGATGGCTGGGGCGTGAGTACGCAGAAGGAAGGCAATGCGATTCTGGCCGCCAAGACGCCGACCTTGGATATGTTTGCCCAGTATTATCCGTTAGCGACAATCACGGCCGCCGGAACGGAGGTGGGGTTACCGTGGGGTGAGGTCGGCAATTCTGAAACTGGCCACCGGAATATCGGTGCCGGGCGAGTGGCTTATCAGATTCGGCAAGCAATTGATCGGGAAATTGAGCGGGGGGATTTTTTTAAGAACGAGGTACTGCTCAGTGCTCTACAGCATGCCGAGCAGCACAAGTCGCGCCTGCATCTTATGGGTTTGATTGGCCCGGGCGGCGTGCATGCCAACAGTTCGCACTTGTTTGCTTTACTGAAACTGCTGCAGCAACATCATTTTTCGCAGCCGGTTTTTTTGCATCTCTTTACCGACGGGCGTGATGCTGGACCAAAGATGGCGCTGGCGCATGTGGAAGAAGTGGAGGAACAGTTGGGCAAAATAGGAGTTGGGCGGGTGGCCTCAGTGACCGGGCGTTTGTATGCCATGGATCGTAATGAAAACTGGGAGCGGACCAAAGCGGCGTACGATATGTTGCGGGGTACGTATGCGGTGACCACGGCGCCATCCGCTTGGGAAGCGGTGCGGCAAGCCTACGTGCAGGAGGTCTTGGATGAAAAAATTGCCCCGACGGCCATTACCCGAGGCGGTGAACCGTTGGGCCCAATACAGGACGGTGACGCCGTTATTTTCTTTAACTTCCGGCCGGATCGAGCACGGCAGCTCACTAAAATGTTTAAAGAGCAAGCCGGAGAAAAGATAAAACTGGTAACGTTTGTGGAATACGACCAAGTGTTACATGTGCCAGCGGCTTTTCATGAGGAAGTAGTTGAGCAGCCATTAGCGAAAGTGCTGGCTGATGCCGGCCTGAAACAATTGCATATTTCGGAGACAGAAAAATATGCGCATGTGACATATTACTTGAATGTTGGCCGGGAGCAGCCGTTTGCCGGCGAAGAACACGCGCTGATTAAATCATCAAACACTCAGGACTTTGCTTCTCTTCCCCGTATGGAGGCCGAAACCATTACGAAGCGCGTGGTCCAAGAAGTACAAGCCGGGAAATTTGATGTCTATTTTATTAACTATGCCAATGCCGATATGTTGGGTCATACAGGTAACTTTGCCGCGACCGTTGAGGCATGTTCATTTTTAGATATATGTCTTGCCCGGGTATGGGAAGCAGTTCAGGCAGCCGGCGGCGCTTTGCTGGTAACGGCGGATCATGGAAATGCCGAGGACATGCTGGATCCAGCAACGAAAACTGCTACGACTGATCATAGTAGTAACCCGGTCCCCTTTTATTATATGCACCCACAGCTCAAGCGGACGGT
>CAYJWZ010000005.1:0-20648 GCA_964374055.1 uncultured Candidatus Saccharibacteria bacterium
TGAAAGCTGTTATTAAAAGCCCCACCGGCGCGGACGATGCCACCATCCTCGAGGCCGCCAAATCCTGCCCGACGTTAGCAATATTTATCTACGACGACGCCGGAAAACAGATTTTCCCGGTGCCAGCGACTAATTAGATTGCCTTCAAAAATTCGACGAGCGTCCGGACTCCATAGCCAGTGGCGCCTTCGATGTAATAAGGGAGAAGACGACGCTTTAAATAGACCGGCCCGGCAATGTCCAAATGCGCCCATGGAATTGAACCAACAAACTCACGCAAAAATAACGCGCCCATGGTTCCTCCGGCCAACGGATGGTTGGAGGCCGCATTACGCACGTCGGCGACTTTGCTTTCCACCAACGGATGATATTCCGGTGTAAGTGGCAGGTCTTCTAACCCCTCCCCCGCTCGGGCAGCCGCTTTCATGAGTTGCTGCTGCAAAGCTTCATCGGTACTCCACAAACCGGCCACCGTTTCGCCCAACGCCACCATAACTGCCCCCGTCAAAGTAGCTAAGTCGATAATCGCATCCGGTTTTTGTTCCGCCGCATAACTTAAGGCATCAGCCAGCGTTACCCGCCCTTCAGCATCGGTATTTAAAATTTCGATTGTTTTGCCGTTGTAAGCTTTAACCACATCCCCCGGCCGATAGGCATTTCCGGAAGGCATATTTTCACAGGCCGCGATTATCCCATGCACTTCGATATTTAATTTCAGAGCCGGCAATATCGAAAACAAACCCAGCACAACAGCTGCTCCCGCCATGTCGATCTTCATGTCTTCCATGTACTGGGCCGGCTTTAAACTCAAGCCTCCCGAATCAAACGTTATCCCCTTCCCCACAATGAAAATGCGCTTAGCTGGCCGAAGGCCCGCCGTAGCTTTAGCGAAGGCGGGTCTATACGTCAGATGAATAACATACGGTTCCGTATCAGACCCTTGGGCCACCGCCAGAAAGGCCCGCCAACCGGCTTTCTCGGCCGCTGCCCGATCTAAAACTTTCAGTGATAGAGCCGGAAAACGTTTGGTAAGCTCTCGCGCCTGCTCCACCAAAGTAACCGGCTTCACCGCTGAGGCTGGCGCATCAACGAGACGCCGCGCTAACCCTACTCCAACCAGAACTCGCTGGGCCTGCTGAACAGCCTGGTGCGTCGCTTTTTCCTCGGCGGCATCCACCACAATAACAAGAGTCTTGAGACGCCGCTGCGCCTGTTCCTGTTTCAGTTTCAGCCGATAATCCGTAAAACGATACGTCGCCAGCTCGGCTGCTTCTACGGCGGCCGAAGCTAAAGCCGGCAGTGCTTCTCCCCCCGTCAGGTCCAGCACCGCCGACCGCACTCTATGACGTCGCATTTCCATTACCACTCTTCCCAGCCCCCGCCGCAACCCTTCCGCCTGCTGTAATAGTGATCCCTTTTTATCACCCAGCCCAACCACTGCCAAAAGCTTAGCTCGACTCCGCGGCGGCGCCACCAGTAATGCACCACTTCCCCACTGGCCCTTAAAACCAACCTGCCTGAGCAATGAATTGAGCTCAGGCACCCGCTGGCCCTGATATAACACCCGGACAACTACCTCTCCCGTAAAGGGGCGCGGCTGTTTGTAAACAACGCGAACCGTTAATGGCATAACGGTTTACTATAAATCAAACGGACTCAAGCTTCAACTGGATAGGCTTTTTGCGCCCACAGGCTGTAATACCAACCAGCACGACGATATAATACTTTGCAGCCTTCGCTGAGAAGCAATTTTTCTACTTGTGCCAGCAAACCGCCGGCTTCCCGATCACTAATACCCAACAGGCCGCCCGGCCGCAATACTCGAAGCCACTGGGCAACCGCCCTGGTTTTATCTGGTAAAAAACGCAACACATTAATCGCCACCACCACATCAAAAGCCGCCCGATCAAAGGGCAAATCCAGAGCATTGGCTTGGGCCACGGTCAACCGTTGTCCATAGCGTTCCCTAAGCCATTCTAACTGCTGTACCGCGACGTGATCAGCATCCACCGCCGTCAGCGCCACTTGCGGAAACGTTTCCAAAAGACGTCGTGTTGTCCACCCCGTACCCGCCCCAATCTCCAAGACCTCTCCCCGAAACGGTTCCGGACAGGCTCGTAAAAAACGCGGCACATGCCAACGCACCAAGCCCCGGTGCGGCCAGGCACTCATCCACCACCGTTGCCACACCGACAACATCAGCTCGCCGTCGTTCCTTTATTACCAGCGAACATAACTAACGCCACCAGCACCGATAACACCCCGACAATCATCTGAATCCACGGGGTCGCCCCGGTCAATGCCGTCAAACCGGAATAGAGAGCGGGAATCAGATGCACCAATCCGCCAATCAGCAGCAACACCGCTGCCCACAATTGCAAACTCTTGTTATTTGCCATCGTGAGTCACCTCCCCTCTATAACGAGCAGATCGCCCAGCCACAGCCCGGGCAGCTCTTACAACCTTCGCTTAATTGCAACTTAGTTGAACACTCCGGGCAAAACTCGCCCTTGTGCTTGGTCACCGTTTCCGTATGACCAATTCTTTCCCGTACAGGTGCGGTAGCTATTGCCCCAACGGCTGCGGCACGGGCAATTTCACGTACAGGTCCAAGACTCGCGCCTGCCCCCCGAAGCCCCGCCGGCTGGCGGGGCGAAGGGTGGGTAACATGCATCATCGGTGCCGGCTCGACGTGCTTTTTAACCTCCGGCGACGGTTGCGTAACTTCCTGCTTATCTTTATTTAAATTCAACACCTGCTGCTCCCGGCTGCCATCACGATACACCGTCATGCCCTTGCACCCCAACCGCCAGCCGAGCAAGTAACCCTCACGCACATCATCATGGGTGGCATCATTGGGGAAGTTACACGTCTTGGAGATCGAATTATCAATATACTTTTGGAATGATGCCTGCATCCGAATATGATCTTCAGCTTTAATATCCATAGCTGTCACAAACACTCGCTTAATCTCCTCGGGTATTTCGGCAATGTGCTGTAAACTGCCGTCTTTAATAATCCGATTAATCAACGTGTCAGAATACAAGCCCCGTTCCCGCAACGCTCGCTCCAGATATTTATTCACGTAGTGCAGCTGCACTTTGCCGCCGAGAATGCCCTGATAGTGAT
The DNA here is from genome assembly GCA_964374055.1 of uncultured Candidatus Saccharibacteria bacterium. Lineage (GTDB taxonomy): Bacteria > Patescibacteriota > Andersenbacteria > UBA10190 > UBA10190 > CAYJWZ01. The sequence goes on from CAYJWZ010000005.1 coordinate 3,130, forward strand.
AGGCCAAGGCAAAGAAGGGCTCGACGCCGCCGGAGGCATCAAACATCATGGAAATCGTCCCGGTGGGTGCCACGGTCGTCAACGCCGCATTGCGCATCTTCACCCCTCGCTCGGCGTACACCGACAAATGCCAGTTGGCAAACACACCTTTCTCCTCCGCCAACAAACGGCTCGTCGCATGCGATTCTTCCTGAATAATCCCCATCACCCGTTCGGCCATCGCAAACCCCTCGGGCTGAGTGTAACCAATCTTCAACTGATATAAAAGATCCGCAAACCCCATGACCCCTAACCCGATCCGGCGATTACCCATGGCGGTTTGCTGCACCCGATCAACTGCGAAACCATAAGAATCAATCACGTTATCCAGCATGCGGATTGCCAAGCGCGTCACTTCGCGCAACCGCTCTTCTTTTAAACGTCCGCTGGCCGCAAACGGCGCCAAGTTGATCGAACCCAAGTTACAGACATCGCCATCATGCAAAAATTGCTCGCCACACGGGTTACAGGTTTCAATCCGCCCCAAGCGCGGCACGGGATTAGTTCGGTTCACCGCATCCAGAAACACTGCCCCCGGCTCACCGGTGTTCCAGGCCGCCGAAATAATTTCATCAAAAATCTCACGGGCGGTCAGTTTCTCTTCGATTACTTCTTCTACCATCCCCCGTTGGTTCCGCTTTACCCGGCGCGGAAACATCTTCGTGCCTTTCCATTCACACATCCACGGCTTCTGGTCGTTGCTTTCCACCGCACTCATAAAAGCATCAGTTAACCCCACCGACACATTGAAATTCACCAAGTCACCTTCGCGATCTTTACAGTGTACGAAATCGAGAATATCCGGATGATCCACTCGCATCACCGCCATATTGGCCCCGTGCCGGTTCTGCTGCTGAATAATCCCAAAAGCGGTGTTATACACCTGTAAAAACGATACCGGCCCGCTGGAGCGACCTTGGGTCCGCTTCGCTCTCAACCCCGCTGGTCTAAGCAGATGAAAAGCAAACCCCAGTCCGCTGCCCTGTTGCTGCAGCAACGTCGCCTCTCTAAGAGTCTCAAAAATCCCATCCATACTGTCCTCGAAGTGCAACACAATACAATTGGCTACAATTGGCGTCGTGCCCCCGGCATTGGTAACTGTCCGGCCGGCCGGCGTAAATTCAAACTGGCTCATAGAATCTTAATTCATATCAGCCATATCTTACACCTCTTCCCCGCTCTTCCCGTAATTCTTTTCGACCGCCGCCAGTGATTTTGCCACCCGCCAATACATCTCTTCCGGCGTTTCGATCGGTAAATCGTTTTCATCCCGCTGCAGGTAACGCTTAGCCACTACCTTCAATGCATTCAAGGAAAAGGGCAGCTTGGTCGTCCGCCCATTGAGAAGTTGTTTCTGTGTTTCGCGGACCTGCCGATGTTCTTCTCGATAGAGAATGTAAGCCTTGGCACTTTTAGCTAATCCGGCCTCAATCAAGGCAATTTCCACCAAATCCTGCACTTGCTCCACTTCCGGCACAAACCCCGCTCGCTCGCGATGGGCCGCGGCTAATCGATCCAGCACTGTTCTCGCCAATTCTTGCGCCAAGCCTGCCTGCCCGGTAGGCAGGGCATCGCTGCCTTCGCCCGTGGCCTGCATGGCTTTTCTTAAGGCGGTAGTAATTTTGTCGGGCGCGAAGGCAACCACCTTCCCGTCCCGCTTGCGTATCTCAGTGAGCATAGTGGGGATTATGTTTTAATGTTGAAGGATAAAAAACGTGCCTCCCTACTATACCGCAAATCAAACCGAAAGTAGAACCCATCTGAACAAATAACGAACAGGGAAGAAATTCGCTCTATCGCGGCTATTTTCCGCGCTGCGCCCGCCGTAGCTTTAGCGAAGGCGGGTCACTATGTCGCAAAACTTTCCCTATTTTTTCTGCCCACCCCGTACTTTTCCACATCTCAACGTAAGTTGAGATGTGCCCTGAGGAATTCGAAGGGCACAGCAAAAGAAAAAACTTCCCGCAACATCTCAATTCCCTCTAGCACACCCAGCGTTGGCATGTTGAACGGTGTGTCGTCGAGGGAATAGACACGGTTGGCGTGCACAGCGCGGAGAGAATCCCAGCCCTGGCGGGATTTAAGACGTTCGAGCATTACTTGCCGGTGACGTTCACGCTGTGCATGATCTTTCTCTGTCGCTTCCGGCATCAAAGGCGGCAAACAAGCATGCTGCACTATTACATCTGGGTCAGCCCCCTGCAATTCTTCCAAAGAAATTTCGCGTGACGGTTCACCTGGTTTAATTAACACTGCTTCCCCACCCGCCGCGGCCACCAAATCCGGCACCCAATTCCCGGCGACGAACGGCGGCTCATGCCTGCCCGCCGTATTGGCGGGCCACTCCTCCATATAAACACGTAGTCTCTTCCTCCCCCTTACGAAGGGGGAGTCAGAGGGGGTCATTCTTCGCAAAAACTCCTTCTTCAACCCCTCCCCTTCTTCTTTCTTACCCACCGCTTCACCTAACACCGCATAACTGTCCGCAATCTCTCCGAGACGACGTGGATCCAAGTGTAATACGGTATAACCCGCCGCTTTAAGGCGCGCGGCGCCTTTTATTTGCACCAACGTAGCTGTAATTATTAAATCCGGTTTCGCTGCTGCGATTTTCTCCTGCTGTAAAATACTGAAAGTCCCGACCGCTTTTTGCTGACGTTCTAATTTGGGCAGGGGACAGAGCGTCGTACATGCCACTATCTGTTCGGCCACCCCTAGTTCTTGCAGCTGTATAGTCACCGACGGCGCTAGAGAAGCTATTCTCATATTCTAATTATACCTCTCCTGGAGTTTACCCGCCCGATTGGCGGGAAGGAGAGGGCGGGCCTGCCTGCCGGCAGGCAGGGGTGAGGTGAATGCTGGGGGTGGATTTTTCGCCTGTTCAATAATGGCTTTAAAAACGTACGCCGATCTCCTCGGCCGCCGTTCCAGTGTCTCATAATCCACGGCCACCAAACCAAACCGCGGGGCAAATCCTTTGTCCCACTCGAAATTATCGAGCAGCGACCAGTGCAAATAGCCACGCACATCTACCCCTTGCTGCTGCGCTTCTTCTAAGGCCCGCAAGTGGCCGACAATAAAATCGGCTCGCTGTGTATCTTCCGCATCCGCCAACCCGTTTTCGGTGATATAGATCGGCCACCGGTAGCGCGCCATGTCCTCCAGTACTCGCCGAAGCCCATCCGGATCAACTTCCCAACCAATATCTGATTTCGGGCCCGGCCACCCATCACGATTAACCGACCGATAATAATTTATTCCCAGAAAATCATGCGTCCGGCGCGTGCCCCACAAAAAATAATGGTTATACAACCACGCTTTAAGCGACCGCTCCGGAAATGCTAACACATTATGAGCAATACCGACCTGGGCACTGGCCCGTACCCGATGCAGTACCCGATAGGCCGCGCGATGGGCGTACATCATGTGCCGCAGCACCTGCCAGGCTGCCCAACGACTGCGCTGCTGTGGCGGCCATGTCCCCAACCAAAATGCTTGCCCGGCGTATACATTCGGTTCGTTAACCGTGATCCAGAAATCCACCACATCACCCACGTGCTCGGCTACCACTTTCACATAACGGGCAAATAATTCTGCCGCAGCCGGCGAGCGCCAGCCACCGCGCGCACTAAACCAGCGCGGATTCGTAAAATGATGCAACGTGACAAATGTTTTCATCCCGAGACGCTTCAACTCCTCCAGCATCTCGCGATACTGGGTCAGCGCGCGGCGATTCCACATATTCGGCTCCGGCTCAATCCGACTCCACTCCAGCGATAAGCGATGGGCCGTGTGCCCTAACTCTTGAGCCAGCGCATAATCTTGGTGCCAGCGATTCCAGTGATCAGCCACTCGCCCGCTTTTAAACGGCACGGCACCCCGTTGTTCCGCTTCCCACCAATCGTTATGAATATTGTTCCCCTCAATCTGATGCGCACTCGTCGCCGCTCCCCAGAGAAATGGTTCTCCCATGCTTTCTAGTGTAAGGTGTCAGGAACCCTAAATAAAAGGTTCCTGACACCCTTAAGCTACCGATGTGCCCGATCAATACTCGGCCGCGCCTTTAGGCGGCGCAGCGCCACATTCTGTAACTGCCGAACCCGTTCGCGACTGATGCCAAAACGATGTCCAATGTCCTCCAGCGTCGCCGGCACCTCTTCCCCCAAACCGTAGCGCATTTCAATAATCTGCCGCTCGCGATTCGGCAGCGTTTGCACCGCTGAAGCCACCATGCCCCGCACTAACTCACGCTGGGTTTCCTCGCCCGGCGCCGGCGCCTCAACATCTTCCAAGAGATCCTGTAGCTGCGCTTCATCGTCATCCGTTCGCCCTCGCACCAACTGATCTAAGGACACCACGTCAGTCGCCGCTTCTTCCAGTCGCCCTAATTCCACCGGTGAAATTTTCAGTTCGCGGCCTAATTCTTCACTCGTCGGCTGTCGCCCCAGCACTTGATATAATTGCTGCCTGGTCCGCTGCATTTTCAGCACCGCATCCACTACATTCTCGGGTAAGCGGACTACCCGCCGATTTTTCAGCGCCCGCAGAATCGCCTGCCGAATCCAATACACCCCATAGGTTGAAAACCGTGTCTGCCGACCCGGTTTGAATCGATCAACTGCTTTCAACAAACCGACATTACCCTCCTGAATCAAATCCAGCAGCATCTCCGGATCGTTATCCGGCACATAGCGCTTGGCCATGTTCACTACCAGCCGCAAGTTCGCCCGTAACATCTGCTGCCGCGCCACCCGATCATCCTGCTCCTGAATCCGCCGCGCCAGGCTCTGTTCTTCCTGGCCCGTCAAAAGTGGAACACGCCCAATCTCGGTGAGATACTGTCCTAAAGCGGACGCGCGTGCGCTCGGCCGCAGTACAAGCTTTGTTTTTTGTGCCATAAAGATAGGTACATTAAGAATCGAATCTAACCTGATTCTTTTGTGTGAAGAGGGATAACGTCCCCCGACGCTTGCCCCGTAACCCCGCCAGCGGCGGGGTTTTACGGGGTTCTGAAATCTATAGTAGTGCTAGACCAATCCTCAGTCAATCCGTAAGCTAACCAGTATGTCCGTCATCATTAACACTTCCAGCTTAAGCAAAACCTATCGGGTCCACAAGAAAGAGCCCGGCCTTGTCGGTTCTCTGAAAAGCCTAGTCCGCCGCCGTTATGAAAACATTCCGGCTGTTCAGAATATCAATCTCACCATTACTGAAGGTGAGTTGGTCGGCTTTATCGGCCCCAATGGCGCCGGTAAAACTACTACCCTCAAAATGTTAGCCGGTCTGTTACACCCCACCACCGGCACGGCCACGGTGCTCGGCTTCACCCCTTCCGAACGCCGCAAAGATTTCCTAAAAAACATTTCCCTCGTCATGGGGCAGAAGCAGCAACTGTGGTGGGATTTGCCGCTCTATGACTCACTGTTGCTACAACGGGACATCTATGAAATGAACCCAGCTGCTTTTGCCACTAATTTGGCCGAGCTCACTAAGTTACTCGACCTTGAATCATTCCTCAAAATCCAGGTCCGCAAATTATCCTTAGGCCAACGCATGCGCGGTGAGCTGGCGGCGGCTTTTTTGTACCGTCCCCGCGTTCTCTTTCTTGATGAACCAACCATTGGACTTGATGTCTTGGCCCAGCGCGCCATTCGCCAGTTTATTGCCGACTATCAGCAGCGCCACCATGCCACCATCATCTTAACCAGCCACAATCTGGCTGACGTTCAGGAGCTCGCCCAGCGCCTCATCATTATTGACCACGGTCAAATAATGTTTGATGGTCAAACCAGTAAACTCATGGCTCGCTACATTGATCATAAACGCGTCACGCTGACCTTCGACCAGCCAGTCGCCCGGGAAAAACTAGCGCAGTATGGTCGCGTGGTGAGCTTCACCCCCGAGCAAGCTACACTGCATCTGCCTCGCGCCGACACCCAGCGCCAAGCGGCCGCCATCCTCACTGAACTCTCCGTGCACGACATCACCATCGACGAACCATCGCTCGAAGACGTCGTCCGCGAGCTGTTCACCAAACGCGATTATGCATAAATTAGCCCGGCTGTTTGCCCTCGAGTGGTCCCGGTTACTCCAATACCGGGCCGATCTCTTTATGTGGATGGCTGCCGAAGCCGCCATCCCCCTCGTTTCGCTCGCTATCTGGTACACCGTCGCCCAAAGTCAAGCCGCACCGCTCTCCGCCCTTGATACCTTCACCTACTACGTCATTATTATGTTCGTCATCATTGTAACCAACGCCTGGAATGGCTTTTTCCTGGCCCGTTCGATTTTAAATGGTGACATTGTGCAATATCTTACCCGACCGATCTCTCCTTTCTGGCCACATATTGCCAATAATGTGCTGGAAAAAGGCATGAAGTTGCTCATCCCGCTCCCGGTCTTACTCTTGGTTATCGCCCGGTTTCCACAGTTTTTTTCGCCCGCTATTTTTGAACCACGCCGTCTCGTTCTCTTCCTGATCAGCCTGCTGCTGGCCGCCCTCCTGGCTTTTGTATTGGATATGCACTTTGGTGTCCTGGCTTTCTGGCTGGCCGATGCCACCCAGCTCCGCCGTTACAAAGACATTCTGCAACAAGCCACCTCGGGCATCCTTATCCCACTCGCTTTTATTCCGGCCACCATCAAACCAATTTTCGCCGCCTTGCCGTTTCGGTATATAGTCTCCGCCCCGGCTGAAATTTTATTAGGACAAGCTGCCGGCGCTGCCGCTTTTCACCTCCTGCTCACGCAGGCTGTTTGGACGGGAGCCCTGCTTATCACGCTCGCCATCTTATGGCGCCGCGGTTTAAAAATCTATGCCGTTCCTGGCCAATAGCCGTCATCTGGCCCGTTTTTGGCTGGCGTCAGTCCGCGCCAGCTTTGTCCGCGAAATGGAATTTCGAGCTAACTTCTGGCTTGGTATTACCCGTAACTTATTATGGCTGGGAATTTTTCTACTCCAAATCGAGGTCATCTTCTCGCACACTGCCACCTTAGCCGGCTGGACAAAACCCGATGTCCTGACCATCCTGGCCCTCTCCCGCATCATCGAAGGCATAATGAACACCTTTTTCGGTAACAATATTGCCGAACTGCCCAACCTTGTCCAAACCGGTCGTTTTGATTTTTATCTCCTGAAACCACTGCCCGCTCAATTCAATGTATCCTTCGGCCACGTCTCACTCTATCAGCTCGGCGGCGTTATGGCTGGCTTTGTCCTCCTCTTCTATGCCAGCTTTCTGCGCCAACCATTTCCTCACCTGACCAGCTGGCTCATCCTTATTTTCTTTGCCAGCTTAGGCCTGCTCATCTATTACAGCTTACTGGTCCTCATCTCTTCCCTCGTCTTTTTTTTAGAACGCATGGAAGCACTCTGGGGCTATATTACTCTAATAACCGAACCGCTTACCGTCCCCTTCAACATTTTCCCCCGCCCTGTCCAAAGCGCACTGACCTATCTCATCCCCCTGGCTTTTCTCGTTTTTATCCCGGCTCAATCGCTGACCGGCACCCTCACCGTATGGCATGCCATACTTGCCCTGCTCTTCACCATCATTTTCTTGACCTTGGCCAACTTTACCTGGCGCGCTGGCCTCCGCCGTTACGCCAGCGCCAGCAGTTAAGCCCGTTCCACGTAGTCGCCCGTGCGGGTATCAATTTTAATCGTATCGCCTTCGTTGATAAACAGCGGCACTTTCACTTTAATATTGCCTTCGATCATGGCGTCTTTGGTAACGTTCGTTGAAGTGTCACCCCGTACTCCCGGCGGCGCCTCAATCACTTTGCGGGCCAGTTTAATCGGCAAATCAACGCTCACCGGCCGGCTATCAAACAGCATAATCTGCACTTCTTGCCCTTCCAGTAAAAACTGATCGCTGTCGCTTGAAGTCTCTTCGCCCAATTCAAATTGCTCATACGTTGTCATGTCCATATAGGCCCGCTTGCCCGCCGGTGTTTTATACAGATACTGAGCCACCCGCCGTTCAATAGTAGCCTCATTCACCCGATCAGCCTGCTGGAAGGAATGTTCCTTGGTCCGCCCCGTCTTCAAATGCTTCAAAATCGTCTTCATGACCGGCCGTCGCTGCTGCTTCCGCAAAAACTGAGCCGACGTCACTACATACGGCTCGCTCTCAAAGATGATCACTGCTCCTTTGCGAATTTCATTCATGGTTAACATATCAGGCTCCTTCAAATATAGCTGGTGCGTCTTTGGGAATCATGAGCACTGGATTAACAAGTGGTCGTAAAGCCGGCTTTCCAGGCGAAGACTGGGAGGTTGGTTGCACTTCTGGTCGACTAACCAAAACCACCATCGAACTCAATTTAACATCACTTACACCAGCCAGCATCACGACAAATACCGCCAGTGAGGCGAGATAAAGAAGAAAAATACGAGCCGTCCGCCATGAAATCATAGGTCTAGTATAGTATACTAGCAGCACCTAACTATCAAGGAGGTGATTCACATGATGGGAACGTGTAAAGGTTGTGGCAAAGAGAACGTCGAACTGAACGACGAAGGCTACTGCGTTGAGTGTGCCGGTGATGCCCAACATGGTGGCACCACTCCAGCGACGCCAGATATGCCGCCAGCCGAAGGTCAGTAGACTTAAAGCTAGTTTCAAAAACCCTCTGTCCGCCAGCTGGCGGAGCGGGGGTTTTTTGTTGTTAGTTATGTTTGGGCACGTAATCGGCCACCAGGTCAGGATAGTCCGGATACTGGCGCTCTACTTCACTTAACGAAAATTCCACCGCAATATCTTCCTTGCTTTCCCGCTCTAATAAAAATTCAAAGGTGGCTTTAATAAGCTGCGCTACCTCCAACCCGTCGCCATAGCGGGTGAGTTCTTCATCACTCACCGTCACGACGTGCTCGGTGGCTGAATCGCCTTCTTCCACGACCACGCCAAGCTCGCGCGGCTCTTCCGATAGTTCCTCAACTTGAATCCGGTGCATAGTAAAACATTCTACTAGGTTGTTCTCGCACCGCAACGTGTGGAAAACTCTTGCCCGCCGTAGTGGCGGGACTATTCTTTTTCTTTAAGCATGTCCTTGTAAATATGTTCCGCTCGCCGAAAGTCTTCCGGCGTATCTAAATCAGTGCTCGTCCGCGGATCAAGCACATAGCCATGTAGGGTTGGCCCCCACACGTTGTCGTATTTCAAACACTCCGGCCGCAGAATAAATTTCCGCCGCGTGATGTCAATTTGCCCATCCTGAAAATACACCGGGAACAGGCCTTGCACTTTCTGCCGCGGCTGGTCCGGCCCCCGTTCCCGCCGAAAATCATTATCAAACACCGGCTTAAGCTTACCGGCTGAGCCTACGTTAAGTTGTTTATGCTGAGCATCGTCGAAGCACCACATCTTATACGGGTGCAACGGCGCCGGCACAATGCTTTTCACTCCATCGGCCTCCGGATGTTCCTCCATGTAGGTCACCATGGCGTTAATATCTGAAGAAAACCGCAACGGACTGGTCGGCCTAAGATTAATCAGCAACTCCGGCATCCACCCATGCTCAGCCTCCATCCACTCTACCGCATGGGTATAAAACCCGGCGTCACCACTGTTCGGTTGGGCATATTCGGCCGGTCGTGGCGCCACCAACGCTCCCAGTTTTTTCGCCTCTTCAGCCGTTCGTTCATCTTCTGTGGAAACAACCACCACATCTACTTTGTCGGCTTCTAAAGCTACCTCGACCGCCCAGGCCAGCAGCGTTTTTCCGCCCAACATCTGCAAATTTTTCCATGGAATACTCTGCTGCCCCGCCCGGGCTGGAATTATAGCAGCGACGTGTACGGGTGTGCGCTTAGGATTCTGATACTTCTTCATAGGTTCACGTCGGCGCCCCGCGCCATGCCGGCCGTAGCCTTGGCGTAGGCTGGTAGCCCCGCCAGCTGGCGGAGCGAAGTGGGGTTGCTTTTTGACATGTGCCTAGAGTAGTATCATTCCTTAGGAAAATTGTACACTTCACTAACCTCTTTGGAGATACTCGCATGATTGTTGGCAAGCTCGGCAATTCAAGCACCTACTGGCAGTGGACAGCCGATCGGCTGCCGATGGTGAAAGCTCTCCGCTGGCTGGAAAAGCTGGAGAGCGTTTCGCTAGGCAAGTTCCCGATTGAGGGCTATTCGCTGGAAGAGATGTATGCCCTTGTCAGCAAAAGCCTCACCAAGCCGCTTAGCAGGGGCGTCTATGAGTCCCACCGCCGGTATTATGACGTCCACTTCGTCGTCAATGGCGCCAGCGAACAGGTCCACGTCACCCCAACCGACTTGTTGAAATCCAGCACGGACTACGACAAGGAAAAAGACGTTACTCTCTACGAGTACCGTCCGGCTACCTCCATCGAGACACTTGGCAATGGCCTGTTCGTGGTCTGCGCCCCCGGCGATGCTCACATCCCCGGCATCACCATTGGCACCAGGTCCCGGGAAAACATCAAGGTGGTCATCAAAATCCACCAGAAGCTGTTTCCCAAGTCCAGCCTCGCCCACCGCCGCTAAGAACTCTACAGCCCGTCGTTTCCAAGCGACGGGTTCTTTATACATGCTACGCTTACTACATGAACCAAAGAAAACTTGGCCGCACCGGTCTCTCTATCTCCCCACTTGGCCTTGGCACGGTCGAGCTTGGTTTGCCCTATGGGATTGGGGTGAAAGATCTGCCAACCGAACAAGAAGCCGACCGCATTTTAAAAACCGCCGTCGAATTGGGCGTGACGTACATCGACACCGCCCGGGGCTATGGCGTAGCCGAGGAACGGATTGGAAAATCGGGAGTGGGGAAACTACCCGGCGTTGTTATTGGTACTAAATGCGGGCAATTTCTGAAAAATGAACCCGACCTGCATGGCCCGGAATTAGAAAAACGACTGCGGGCTGATATTGATACCAGCCGCACCATGCTAAAACAGGAACAACTCCAACTTATTCAACTGCACAACGAATTGCCGGACTTCACCGACTTTCGTGAGCTCATCGAGATCATGCAGAAATTAAAAGACGAAGGAAAAATTGCCCACGTCGGCATTTCTACCCGCGGCGAAGTAGCTGCGCTAGCGGCCATCGAATCAGGTTTTTTCGAAACCATGCAGCTCGCCTATAGCATTCTTGATCAACGCATGGCGCCCCGTGTTTTACCACTGGCCCAAGAAAAAAACGTCGGCATTATCAATCGCAGTGTTTTATTAAAAGGTGCGCTTACCTCGTCTCACGTCAAGCTACCCGAGCAACTAAGCACCCTCAAAAAAAATGCTGCTCAAGCCGCCGAAGTAGCTAAGAAAATAGGCATGGAGCTCCCCATGCTGGCCATGCGCTTTGTTATCTCCCATCCAGCCGTCTCGACCGCCCTCATCGGCACCGTTCATGTTGAGGAATTAAAAACCGCCCTGGCCGCTACCGCCCAAGGCACACTACCCTCCGAGATCTTGACAAAACTGTATACTCTTGCTATAGATGACCCAATCCAGGTTGACCCCGCTCAATGGCCCCCACTCACATGAAAAATATATTTGACCTCACCAATAAAGTTATCCTCCTCACCGGCGGCACTGGTTTCTTAGGTGAGTACTTTACGCCGAGCTTAAAAGCAGCTGGGGCGACAGTCGTCGTGACGGATGTAACAGACAAAGCTGAAATTAAACTCGACGTAACTGATAAACAATCAATCACCACGGCCTTTTCTGAAACAGTCAAAAAACATGGCAAAATTGATGTCGTTATTAACAATGCCGCTCTCGATCCTAAATTTGACGCTGGCGCTGAGAAAAACGCCAAACTATTTGAAAACTATCCCGAAGAGCTGTTGCAGAAAAGTCTTGATGTAAATCTGCGTGGCTATGTACTGGTCGCTCAAGAGGCTATAAAGCACATGCTGACACAAAATGGGGGACACATAATTAACATCGCTTCGATTTACGGTTTAGTTGGCCCCGACCAGAGTATCTATCCTGCCGGTACTCAAAAACCAGTTGATTATGCTATTACCAAAGGCGGTGTCATTATGTTAACTAAATATTTGGCTACAACGTACGGGAATAAAGGCATTCGGGCTAATACCTATACGTTGGGTGGCGTGAATAAAAACCATGATGAAACTTTCCAGAAAAACTATGGTGCCCGTGCACCGCTTGGTCGCATGGCTAATCCCGAAGAAGTCGCCGGCCCGCTCGTGTTTCTGTGTTCCGATGCTTCAAGCTACATAACAGGAACAAATCTGATTGCCGATGGGGGCTGGACCGCCTGGTAACTACTGTTTCCGTGCGACCACGACCACGCCGGTCGAGGCCACCCACGGCGAAATAGCCTCACATACAGTGCGCACGAGGCGACCAACAAAATTCAATTTATACGGCTCACGACCGCGCAACCATCGCCAATCGATATACAGACCATAGTGACTGTCGCGATCCGGCAACTCATGCGGCTGCATCACGGTCACCGCAAAACCGGCTTGGGTTAACAATTCCTTAAGACTCTGCCGGGTAAACAAATAATTGGCAAAGGTCGACTGTCGCCCATGCGAGAGCTTGATCAGCCGCTTCACCCCTTTAAGCGGCAAATACAGCCAGCGGCGCAGGGTGTTGGCCAGCGGCACCTCCAGAAAAACAAAGCCGCCGGAGCGCGTCACCCGCGCCAGTTCACGCAGCGACTGCGGCACGGTACGTTCCATATATTCCAGCGAACCAATGGCTAGCACCCCATCAAATTGAGCATCTCGATACGGCAAGGCCGTCAACGACCCCACCTTAAGCTGCAAGTCCGGGTTGTATTCGGTGAGCGCCCGAACCGTTCGCGCCGCACTATCCATCCCCTCCACCCGGTACCCCTGATCAGTCAGAAACAAAATCCAGCCGCCAATGCCGCAGCCGGCATCCAGGTAGCGGTCATCACGCTTCAGCTGCCCCTCCAGCACCGGCCAAAAACCCTGCTTGGTATACTCCCCACTGCCCTTGCCCGCGATATGCTCGCGCGAATACTTATCATCCCAATACTGGTGGGGGTCAAAATCGGCCGGATAAAACTTTTCGACAATATACATACTCCTATTTTAAAGCATGAAAGGCTTAAGATGTTCCAGTGCCTCCAGAAAACCCTTCCCCCCGTGCAGGTGCCCCTGCCAGATTTCCGGCACTACCGTCTCATCATACCCCTTGAGCGTTGCCATCACTGCCGCCCAGTCAATGGTACCCTGGCCAATCTGCAAACCCTCTTCCCCAATGCCGTATCCGTCAGCCACATGTAAATGGCTGATAAAAGGCCGAAGCAAGGTGATCATGCCCACCAGATCTGTGCCGGCTGCGTTACAGGCCAGTGCGGCGTGCGAAGTATCAAAACACATCTTATATCCCGTCGCTGTTAAAAACTGTTTAATTTCTTCCCCCAGCAGAAAAATATTCGTCACCCATTCCCCGCCAAATACCCACGGCCGCGGCGGCAAATTCTCCGGCAACAACTCCACGCCATCAGCCTTAAGCTGCCCAAGCGTATCCGCAAACAAAGCAAGTAATTTTTTCGGATCCTTGGCTGGCAGCAAAGTAATACCGCCAGGATGAATCACCACTTTTGGCACTCCACTAAACGATTCGCTGAGACGCTTCGCCACTTCAATCGTCCGCTGGAGCGTCTCAACGGCTGCCTGCCGTTCCGCCGGGTCCTCCGCCGCCGGATTTAAATACTGCCGCTTATTATATTCCGGCACGTGCACGACCACTGCCTGCGACCACTTCCCCTTTGGCACCGGCTCATCCAAATCCTTATCACTCAGATGAAACTCGAACAGCCGCGGCTGATACTGTAAATAGTGCTCAAAATCATGCCAGCGTACCACCGGCCCCCATTTCCAGGGAACCGTCGCCCCATCAAATTTCTACAAAACCAAATCAGCATGCAAATCATCCTCACTTAATGAGTCGCCAGTAAAAATATCACGTTGCGCCGCGACGCCTACCAACTCATCCATGCGTTGTGGCGACAGCCCCTTGGCCGGGCTTTTAACCGTTAACATCTCACGCTTAATAGTGGTCCCATCCGGGATGAACGTGGCCGCTACCACACTTTTACCCAGAAGCTCCCGATTCATGATCTCACCGCGCGATAATTTCTTAACCGGGTTACCAACCGCCTTTTCTACCTCACGAATACCTGTAACCATCATTTTAAATTCATCCGGCAATAAACTGGCCACATGGTCTGGCCCCTCGAGCGATTTATCCATCGTCAGGTGTCGTTCGATAATGGTCGCTCCGCGCGCCACCGCGCCAATCGATACCGCCGTACCCCGCTCGTGTCCGGAATAACCTACCGGCACCTCGTAGGTCGCCAGCTTCTCCATAAACCGCAAGTTAATTTCATCAAACGGTGCCGGATAGGTGCTGTTGCAATGCAGCAGAGCAAAGGAAATACCGAGCCTCTGCATCAATTGCACCGCGCGTTGAATTTCCTCTTCGTGACTCATGCCGGTCGACAAAATCATCGGCTTTCCGAACTTCGCCACATATTCCAACAATTCATTATTCGTCAGGTCCGGCGAACCGATTTTATACAACGGCACATGGAGTAGCCGCTCAATATCGTCGGCACTTTTCTTGTCCCATGGATTGACCAGAAACATGATGCCGTGCCGTGCCGCATATTTTTCCATCTCCACAAACGCCGTATCCGGCAATTCAAATTCTTTGAGGAGGGGAATGAGGTACTGATACTTCTGCTCGCCGCTATTGGGGTTATCCAGAATTTTTTTCTGATAGACCTCAGCTAAATTCCGTTTCTGGAACTTAACTGCATCCGCCCCGGCCGCGGCGGCGACGTCAATTAACTGAAATGCCCGCTTTAAGCTGCCGTTGTGATTTATGCCCGCTTCGGCAATCACAAACGTCGATTTCCCGGGGCCAATCTCCCTCTCCCCTACCCGCAAAAGACTTGTTGACATACCGCTATAAATAGTACACTATTAACTACCTGTAAAGGTTGTTCTTTCCTTTCCTTCGCCCTCATGGAGATACTCCACATGCGTCGCAAGACCCTTGTCTTCGCCTTGGTCACCACTCATTTTGAGTCGAGTGACCCCATCGCTCAGGTTCTAGTGAAAAACTGCACTCGCCGACCAACTGAGTACGGCTGTCTCTGGGAACCCGATGTCGTTCGGGTTGAACTGCCAAGCATCATTCTCAATCTCGAGAGCAATGCAAACAATCAGCCGATTGCTCCACTGCATTGCCTAACCCAGACCTTCCAAGAACTATTTGATCAACAGTGCTCGAATGGACAGGTTATCACTGCGGCCGGGCCAGTCCGCCATTGCTACGTTCCGCCCTGCTGGCGCAAAGAAGGCTGGCAACAGCAAGGCCTCGTAATCCCCCTCGAGAACATCTCCGATGACTTCGGCAAAGACTATCGCTGGCTTCCATGGCCAATGCTGAAAAAACAAGACACGCATCGCTTTCCCTGCAAAACCGGAGAAACTGATCGCCTGCTGGCTGCGATCGAAGCTCATCTCCAAGACCAACACCAGAAACCCCGCGTCTCGATCTAAACATGTATCCACCCCTGGCTTGCCCGGGGGTTTTCTTTTACTCTGTAAGGCATGCTGACATGGGTGGATCATCTTGAGCTCTGGGGCGCCTTCTTCGGAATGGGATTTACGTTTGGTTTTTTGGTGACGTGGGCCCTCGTTAAAGCCGGCGGCGGCAAACGGCTATGAGCTGGTTCGAAACAATTAATCTCTACCTGCCGCCGATCCTGCGGGCGCTCACCTTTATCGTCCTCTATGTGATTGTCGGCGCTGGCCCCGGTTTCATCTTAGGGCTCCTCCTCGCCAATCGCCTCTTTGGCGCCGGGCCGATCTACATGGATGACCATCGGGCAAAAATAAAACTCGCCACTGAGCATAACGCCCAATGGCATCCTAAAAACGATCGCTGGAAGAAAAAATAATGTTTTAGGGTGTCAGGAACCTTATCTTCAGGGTTCCTGACACCTTTATTCCACTACCACACTGCCTTTGAGTTGCGCGTTCAAATTATCATGGAATCCCCACGTCCCAACTTTCGAAAACGTAAACGAATAATCTTCACCGGTAGCTAAACCTTTCTTGGCATCCAAGCCGGGCAAATCAGTATGCACGGGATGGGGGTTAGACGCTGGCCAATGCAAGGCTTGTCCATTATTCATAAAAGTCACGGTCGTACCAGCCTTCACCCGCACCGTGGCTGGTGCAAACCCGGTGTCACTGATAGAAATAGTAGTCGCGCTTACTGCCGGGCTCTCACTAGCGATTGATGAAGCGGTCACCTCTGGTGACACGCTTGGTGCCAGTTGAATCGGCTGCCCACCGGGTGTCAGATCAGTATCCAGCGGCTCTTCCGAAACCAATGGCGCCTCCGCCGTCTTTGGCCGGACCGCCGCCATCACCGCAAACACCACTAGAATAGCGACCACTAAGACCACCAACCACATCCAGCTTTTCATGCTTTAACTATACCTTTAATGTTTTATATCTGCCAAGAGCTCGTCGCGCCGCTTGAAAGCATAGTTGGTAATCTCTGGTAAACTCTCCCGAATCCGCACCTCAGCCCCAAGATACGCCAACAGCGATTCTGCGCCACAGTTTGGGTTCACTCGATCAATATGCAACCCATCAAAACATGTGCCATGCTCGGGATCAGCCAGCGCCACCCGCCGGCTATTATGACCAAAAAACCACAAATAAGGCGCGGCCACCATCTCCTTTGTCACCTGATCCGGATAGGCGCGTTGATAATCTAATAAAAAGTCGAACATCGTGCCGGCCTCGATCGGCTGCTGATCATACAACGCTGGCTGCTTAGCACCACGCTGATACCAGCCCCGATTACCCACTGGCACAAACATATCGCCGCGCATAGTGGTCGCCAGCAAAAAATCACTGCTCGCATGCACGACATCATCACGTCTGTTCAGGAGCCCATGCGGTAATAAGGCATTAGCATAGGTCACTACCGGCTCAAACCACGGCCAATCCGGCTTATGCTGCTCTTGCCAGGATTGCATCAGTTGACCCACCAGACGCTGTCCCGCTTCCGCCACGCCTAACTGTTCTTGCCAGACAAGTGGCAAATCAGCCAAAGCGACTAAAACCTCTGCCCACGCCCGCACCGCCCCCAGCTGGGGCAGTCGCCGCTCCACCAGGGAAATCAACATCTGTCCGGCTTCAGCGTGTCGTTGCCCTTGAAGCCTATCGGCCAGCACTGTCACTAGTGCCCGTATCAGACGGGCATACATATCATCCGATACTCCGGCTGGCAACCATTCACCATGGACTGTCCGAAAATTACTATAGTCCCCGGCTGCCCGCTCCGCTTGGCGCAAAAAGCGCCAACATGGCTCAAGCAACTCTTCTAGTACCAGCCGCTCCTGGGGTGCCACCAGCTGCCCCAAACGAACAAGTACCTGCACTGCGCGCGCGTTATCATCGGTGCAGTAACCCTCCGTAAGT
>CAYJWZ010000006.1:0-2054 GCA_964374055.1 uncultured Candidatus Saccharibacteria bacterium
CAGCCAGTGGGTGCTTTTGGCGGTACCTATGGCGGCGGTTTGATTGCCGGGATTCGGACGATTGTAAACGCCTTTCTGACCTTGGCAGCAATTGCGGCGGTAGTGGTGATTATTTACGGCGGGGCGCAATATATTCTGTCGCGGGGCGAAGAAGATCAGGCTAAAACGGCCAAGAACGTTATTCTCTATGCCGTAATTGGTTTAATTGTGATTGGCCTGTCAGCGGCCATTGTGAACTTCACACTCGGGACGATTTTTGGATCGTCGGCCGGGTAATGGATACTTCCAGAACCGATGAAGGAGGTGAGAGACAAATGAAACTTACTAAATGGGTACACGTGGGTTTAGCAGTGAGTACTATCTTGCTACCACAGTTGGTTATGGCACAAGGTTTAGGGCCAACCACACCGTTTATTGGCACCTCGGGTAGTGGCTTATTGACCGCAATTCGGACGATTATAAATATTCTGTTGATTTTTGCCTCGTTAGTGGCAGTGATCATGATTATTTACGGCGGGGTGCGTTATATCATCTCACGAGGTGATGAAGATGAAGCGGCGGCGGCCAAGAATACTATTCTGTATGCGGTGATTGGCTTGATCGTCATCGGTCTCTCGGCAGCGATCGCTAATTTCGTTATCGGCGCTATTTCCGGCGTTAATCTCGGTGGGGCATAAAGCAGTAGGACTCATCGAACGGTTACTATAACAGGCTATGCCAGCTCTCGTGCTTATTGGTAATAGCCTGTTATTGCTGGTGGCGATTGTCGTTGCGATCGGTATGGCCCAAGCCGGCACGCGGTATACATTGCACATTGGCGATACCCCCCGGCAAAAGCCTTTGATCGATCATATTCTGCGCGGGATCGTGATTTTGATTAGCATTGGGCTGGCGGCGGCGTTTTTGAATTTATTGTTTGGGTAGAAAAATCCCCCGAAGCTTTACGCGACGGGGGATGTGCCCATGTTAGGCTATTTTGACAGAACGAGGGCGACGTAGGCTTTAGTGGTGGCCTGAACCGGGACCACTAAGTGGTCAAACTCAGCTGGCACACTTGTGGATGACAGCTCGAGTGTTGTTTCGTCTTCGGCTGGGGCATAGGTTGCCCAAGAGAAGTCGACTTTCGGCCCGAGCGTGCCGTCCGGATTGGCTTTGCGGGCCTGGACTGCATCACGATTCTCAACTGGTTTGCCTTGGGCATCGGTCAGATGCACATAGCATTTCCAGTTCAAGGAACGTTCCGGCAGCTTGCCCCAAATTAGCCCGGTGGCGACCGGCTGCAACTTACTCGCCGTGGCAATGACGATGGTTTTTGAGTCTGGCTGGACCACGATATCCACCGTGGGCGAGGCACGAACCAGAGCACTTGGACGAGCGTAGCTCCCTTTGAGAGCACTGGTGCCGCCACGCAGATTGGCGTCAAATACTTGATAGTAGTTGACATCATACTCTGTCCCCAGCAGTGCCGTAGCCGTTGGCGCCATATAGACTTGGTTGCCCTCGGTTAGCTGCCAACCACTCATTTCCCACTTCACGCTCAATCTTTGGCCGGGTGGCACATAGACAAAGGCGGTGGGGCGCGGGAGTGGAACCTTCTGCGATAACGATAGCTTTTCGAAGTTACCATTATCGCTGACCGAACGGCGCACGTTCTGGGCAACGGCCGCGTAGTCGACGGGCGGCATGGCCGGCAGTGATGACTTTTTGCCCGGTGGCCCGGCGGCTGGTCCGACAGTCCCACGCCAGTTTACCTGATAGAGCAGGTAAATCAGCGGGATAACCAGTGAGAGGAGAACAGCTACCGTCATTGCTGGTCCGGTAAATGGTCGCTTACCGAGCCAGGCAAAGTAAGCGCACAGGGCTACCAGACCACCCATGACTGAAAGACCAGCCATTATTTTGATGTCGGACCAGCTCACCCCAGCAAAGTAGCCAATGGCTACCCAGACGATGGGGATCAATGCGATGAGGATGAATGGTGCCAACATGGCCACTAGACTTCCAAATCTGACCAAGAACCGTACATCCTTATAAGGAGTTATCAAGCGGGCAAG
>CAYJWZ010000006.1:2064-18432 GCA_964374055.1 uncultured Candidatus Saccharibacteria bacterium
GAACCGGGTTAGGCGCTGCATGGTTTCTCCTTTATTGTTGAGGGCGGTTATTATGGTCCTTTCCCAAAGTTTTTCAGGCCGTCAGCAATGGCTTCCAGGCCTTTACGCGTGCTCTCGCCGACTTCTCGCAAAGCTTGGGCCTTGGTAACGTCGGCGTAATCCTCGTCTGGGGCAATGGCCTCACGGAAGGTCAGATCGTTTTCATGACCAGTGCGTTTGGCCTCGGCGGCTTCACGAGCGAGGATATTCTTTTTCATGTCCTCGCGGGCTTGCTGGACCTTGGGGTTGAGGATGATCTTCATGACCTTCATGTTGGCGACGGCGATCCCCAGATTCCTAAACTCGAAGTTAAGAATGTACTCCAAGGCCTGTCCCAATTTCAGGTACAGATCGTCCTTGTCGGTAACGCTTTGGGCGCGCAACCAAGCAAGTTTCAGCTGACCACTGTCTAACTTAACGTGCTGCGGAATGTCGATTTTGACATGGGGTTTACCGAGGACACCCACATCGAGAATATCGTCGACATCGAAACCACTCAGCACAGTGGCGAGGGCAGCTTGGAGGCGGCCAATAACCTCGCTTAGGCGTATGGCTTTCTCAAGGTTGACCACGGTGCGGACGACTTCATCTCCATCAATCGTGTCGACATCATCAATCTGAAGCATTCCACCCGAATGGGCAGGGTCGGGATTGGTCAGATCGAGCTGACCAATGTGGTCGCCAGTTTTTTGACGTCGGCGCCCGATGACCCAATTACCACGCACCTCGATGGTGACAAGGTTTGACCCG
Organism: uncultured Candidatus Saccharibacteria bacterium; assembly: GCA_964374055.1. Lineage (GTDB taxonomy): Bacteria > Patescibacteriota > Andersenbacteria > UBA10190 > UBA10190 > CAYJWZ01. The sequence continues at coordinate 2,854 of CAYJWZ010000006.1, forward strand.
ATGAGAGCCAAATTTTCTTCCCGGTGTGTCAATGGCTGACGGGTGAGGTCAATTTTTTCCTCGGTAAGCCGCCACCAGAACCAGTAGTAATAGGTCCCGTTTCGATAGTAGGCCCGGTATGTACCAGTGATGCTGTTCTCGAGGACTGCGGCATCTTGACGTCGCTTGATCTCGATCGGAGAGCGGGTCAGTTCGTAAAACAGAACACCAGCCACGGCCAGGGCACCGAATACAAACAGAGCAATGATAAGCATAGCCTATCTCCTAGGTTAGGTTGTGAGAATACTATCCCAAACAGCCACGCGGCTGTTTAAACCGTAGTAACTATATAGTCCATTTTTTACCTTTTGTCAAGGGGCATTCGCCCCTTTCGGTTGTGCCCAGCCGTCGCCCCGTAAAGCGCTTCGCGGCCACGGGGCTGTGGCCGGCGCAGCAGGGGAGGGATTTGCCCCGCATTCGCGGGGTCCGCCGAAATGGCGGAAACCCACTAGTAGTGCCGGGGACCCCACTACGCTTCCGCCAGCTGGCGGAGCTACGCGGGGCGCGGCAGGATTTGAATGTGCCGGGGGAGGGATTTGAACCCACAAGCCTTGCGGCGCTGGATCCTAATTCCAGTGCGTTTACCAATTTCGCCACCCCGGCCTTCGCTTAAGTTTATACTGGCTGTACTTCGGACGGTAGAGTAGCCACGACGGAATCAAGTTGAACGGGGGTAGTAACGGCCGGCTGATAGAGGGCGCGGTATTCAGGCAAAATCCGTTCCCATGTAAGGTGGGTACGGGCGCGGTGGGCAGCCAGACGGCCCCACGTGCTCTGATTGAGACGGCTCTTAGTTAACGGTTGCAGTAGCGTACGAAACGTGAGGCCATTGGTAAAAAACTGCGCTGTCGCACCCAGCGTTTCCTGGTTTAGGGAAGTAGGCATGGCGACAATGGCTCGTTGGCTAGCCATGGCGGTCAGCAGTGATGTAGGTGGCGGATTTTTCCCGGCAATGACTACCGCGGCATGACGAGTGAGCGTTTCTAACGTACGGAGACTTTTGGGTGATGCTAAATACAGGAGCGGATGACGTTTTTGTAAGCGCTGTGTTTCGGGAGTGGCTTCGAATAAGGCAACGAGCGGTTTTTTAGTGGCTAAGCGGCTGTATTCACGAATCAACCAGCGGAGTTCGTTGAGTGAGGCTGGTATCGTCAGACAGTACTGGCCTTTTCTCACCTCAAAGTGCCGCAAATTTATTTCCGGCGGCGTGAGTGGGTCATAGCCATCAGGGATATACGCTGTGTTAATCCCAAACTGCGTGCGCAGTTGGTAGTGGAGGGTTTGAGTGGGGACGGTGATGGCATCGGCGATGGCTTGGGCTTGGCGCAGCACCAGTCGGCTTAAGCGAGGAGCCCGGCGTGGCAGATTATCCAGTGTTACGACAAAATTAGTTCGGGGACTGAATAAAACCGCCAGCCAAAGCAACGCGGCAGCGATGTAGCCATGGAGATGGGCAACATCCGGTTGGCGGCGCCAGACGGAGAGTAAATTAAGAAGGTTATATAACAAGCCACCGGGTTTGGTGGGGTCGAACGAGGGATAATGCAGTAGTGCAACGCCTTTAAAGTTGCGCAGGCGGCGCGACACGACTGGCGCGGTGCAGGTGACAGCGACGGTATGCCCAGCAGCCACCAGCTTGGCGGCCAGTGCCTGCACCCGTGATTGCGTGATGCCTAATTGGCCAATAAAGATGATCCGCATAGAACGAGGGAATGTAGCATGCCATTGTAACCTTGACAAGTCATAAATAATTAGTATAAATAGAGGAGTGTCCTTTGTCAGAAGAATTCCAAATCCTTAACGAAAGGGGTTTTTCGATGGCTAACAGGACCCGCAAGAGGGGTGGAAATGGGGCGACCGACCCGGCACTGAAAGGGCCGCCGGCAGGAAGTGCACCCTCTGAGGGCAGCACGGTTGCTGGTGTGGGGGTGCTCAAGAAATCAGTTGATCGCCTCCACAACCTTGTCAAAGGCTGTTTGGAAAAACTGGGAATGCTCCCGGTACTTGAGCAGCGCGTGTCGGCTGTTGAAGGGCAGCAGCGTGTGGCTGACAGTCGATTGCAGTCTCAGCTGCGGCAGGAAACACAGTTGCCGCCAGAATTGTGGCAGGAACTCGTGGCGCTGGATCAGGAACTAGCCGAGCTGGAACGACGCTTTAGCCCGACCCCACAGGAGGTGCCATGACCCAGACGCTCACGCCAGAAGGATGGGAGCATGTCCGAGCACTGCGGGCCGAGCTTCATGCTAAACTCGGCAGTGGTTTGCCGGGGCAGAGCACAGATGTCTCAGCCTCTGAGGCTTGGCAAAAGCTCATGGATGGGCGTCGAGTGGCGCTGCTTAAGACGGTCCAGCGCTTATCTGGATTGGAGAAGGAGGAGCGCAAACTGCTGGAGCGGCTTGTTCTTGATATGACAGCCAGTGCGCTGGCCAAAGATCGAGGGGAAGCGGAAGCGTTTTACGAGGCGCTTGATCAAGCACTTGATATGGTCGGAAGGATCCTAGATCAGAAAGAGCATTTGCAGGGGCAGGTTGTTGTCTTGAACGGTGTCCTTCAGCGGGCGCAAGACTCGGTTGCGGCCAAGGAAGAAAAGCTGCAAGAGTTTGCCAAGTTTGGCCAGCCGACTGAACTCCAGGCAAAGCTTTTTGCCGGAGAGACAGCACTCCAAACGATCAAGGCAAGGGATCAGGAGATTGTTCGATTCAAGAAGGAGTTTGAGGAATATAAGAAAGGTGTGGCTAGCTCCATTGAATTCTTCAAAGAAGAGTTTGAAAAAAGCGGCCGTCTTTCGAAGAAGGTTTCTTAGACTCTTTTGAACAGTCTTGTGCACTAAGCAGAAATGTTTGGTGCACTTTTTATTTTACTTGACAAAAGTGCTCAAAGGTGTATATTTTAGCAGTTCAGTGGTGGTGTCTTTTCTGACCAGAATGGCCTTTTACAACAAGGAGAACGTGTATGGCTACGATTCTTGATCCCCTTGCCCAGGCAGAGGAGTTGAAAAAGCGATTGCAGAACGAGCCTGCCAACCCCCGGCGAGAGCCGCGAGCGGAAGACGGGGATGGAAACGAAAACCGTTCGCGGGTTTATGGTGAGGCCGACATGGCTTACCAGAGCGTGGCCGATGCCATTGAGGCGCTGGCGGATGAACACTTGAAGAACGCGCTGCATGAGGCAGTGGTGTTCGACAAGCCCCGACCGCAGCAGTCAGCCGGCTTACTGAAAAGTAAGCTGGCGCACTTTGTGGAGCTGCTTTCCTTGATTCAGGCGCTCGGCAAGAAGCCGGCGGCGGATTCCAAGCAACTCGAGGAGCTGACCAAGCGAGTCGAGGGTCTGGTGGAGGAAAAAAAGCAACTGGACGGTGACCTGAAGCAGGCACAACAGGAAGTTGGTAAAGAACGGACGCGAGCCAATAACTTGGATCATGATTTGCAGGAGGTAAAGAAGGTCCAAGATCAGGCCAATAAGGATTTGGCGGACTTGCGGCGCGAGAAGGAAGAAGCAACCCGTAAGCTCGATGAAATCGAGAAACGGCGGAAGAGTGCGGTGGATAATGCAACAGCCATTAGCAACCAGTTGACAGCGGCCAATGACAAGGCTGCCAAGCTCGAGGAGCACCAGCGTGATCATCAAAAATCGCTGGAGAACTTCGTGTCTCAACTGGTGTCGTGGCTGCCGCGTTTTCCGGCGAACCCCAGCATGGAGGCGACCAAGAGCATGTTGCAGTCGATCAAAACGGCGGTGGAAGCCAAGGATTTTTCCAAGGCGGACTTGCTGTTGTACCCCTTCATGGTGGCCCTTGTTACGGGCGTCCAGGATGTGGGTAAGGATTTAGAGCAGCAGACCAAGCTGACCACTGACTTGAAAAAGGAGGTGGATGGTTTCAGGGCACGCGAAAAGGTAATCGCAGACGGCGAAACTACTTTGCATAATAGCTGCACCACGGTGCAGCGAGTATGCGGGCGGCTTGTTGGTCTGGTTGCCTTATTGGAAACGGCCGAAGAGACTGCCTTCACCGACCAAGCCCGAGCACTCCAAACACGTCTTGGTTCTGGTAAGGATCTGGGACCGGCGCTGAATGACTTTGTTGACTGGTTGGACCGATTGGGGACAGCAGTAAACCAGAAGCTCATGGATGACCACGCCGGACAAGTTACGGCGGCGGCTGATCTCACCACTCGCGAACAAGCGCTGACAGCGGTCAGGCAGCGAGCGGAAGAGTTGGTCGGTGAGCTGGATCGTCGGATTCTGCAGTTGCCAACGGGGGTTGCGAAAGCTCCCTTCCGGACGCGATTGGATTCAGTGCAAACCCAACTTGGTCAACTAGGCCAACTGGCGGAAGCACTGCGGGCGCTTATCATCTTGGCTGATGATGTGGCCCGGGCAGGCGCCGTACCCGCACCAAGAGAGGAAGAATCCATGCTGACCATGTGGCGATTCAACACGTGGCCCAAGGTCGCGTGGGGTGCCATCCTGTTTGGAATCGGGGCGGTGTCGATAGTCCTGATCATTTGGCTTATTGGTATGAGCCAATCGACAGGTTCTTCCGGAGGTTCTGGCACCCAGCCTGGAGCTTACAAATACGAATCGATCTTCAAAGACTAGAAAGGAGGCGCTCATGCGCACTGTTGGTTGGGGATCTTGCTTGCTTTTACTGCTGGCAGGATGCCAGCAGCAGCCACCTCCAGATTACGCCACCAAGGCGGATCTCAAGGAGATGGAAAAGGGCTTCAAGAAGGATTTGCAGATTGTCGCGGCGCCCCTTGAGAAGTTGGTCCCCGGCTACAAGAAGGGGGACTTCAAGGTTCGCTTGGCGCCGGGTTCGACGGTGCTGGGGGCAGACGGAAAGGAGTACGTCCTGCCCGCAGAATCACCCAGCCCGCCGCCGGCTAAGGGCGGAGGTGGACCGTTGGTCAAGGATTCCAAGGAGTGGGAATTCAAGGAAAAGGAATTAGCCTTGAAAAAGCGAGCGCTGGATCTTCAGGAAAAGGATTTGGAGCTTAAGAAGCAAATTGCAGATGATTTGCGTAAGCTCACGACTCCGGAAAACCTGAAGGCGTTCTTGAGTAGCCTGAGGGCTATGCTTGCTCCGGACGGACCTGAGCTTAAGGGACGCTATGACCCCAAGCGTAATGAACCACCAGCGATCGCTCGAAAGGTGTTGCGCCGGTATATGGAACAAACCCAGCGCGACCGGGAATTTCTTGAGCTCCGAGTGGAGGAGATTTCCAAACCGAAGTTTTACTGGCTGGAACCTCACTACGCCTTCCAGCAAGAACTGCGGTTTTGGACCAAGCTTCTCAAGAACCAAGAAAAGGATCTGGAGAAGTTACTGACGAACGTCGAGGCGGATTACAAAAGGCATCCGACCTCCACCTCCTCAGTACGGATGCGGCCGCGCTGGACAACGGAATTGCCCTCGCGAGGAACGTACGCCGTTTACAAGGAAGTCGGAGGTAAGACGTTCTGGTGGCATGTTGTCACCGAAATTTAACTGTTCATTCACCCGCTCGAGGTAACTCGAGCGGTTTTTTTATATCTTGATACCAACTTAACCTGATTTCTTCCCCTCTCCCCATTAGGGGCGAGGGGAATTGGGGAAGGACTGGCGCTAAAGGCAGCGAAATATATACTATCTGTATGCTTTGTGAACGATGTAAGGCGCGCGAGGCGCAGGTGCAGGTGGCGCGGACACGCTCGGGCCGGACGGAACGGGCGAACTTGTGTTATGCCTGCGCGGAAGAGTTGGGCCTGCCTGCCGGACAGGCAGGTATTCGCACCAACCAATCGCCGTTTGCTGGCTTCCCGGGGTTTTCCGCCAGCGGTGGAGCCTTTTTTGATGATCCCTTCTTTGGGGGTGCTTTAGGCCAAGGGCGCCATCAGCACGCTGGTTTCGGAAGCGAAACACCGCAGGAGTCCGTTAATATTCTGGATGCTTTTTCAGACAGGGCTAAAAAGGTAATTCAAGTAGCGGCCGAAGAGGCGGTGAAGGCTGGCTCACCGGCGGTGGATACGGAGCATTTACTGTTGGGCGTGGCCGAGGAGCCGGAAGTGGGGCAACAGATTTTGAAAAATTTAGATATTGATCCAACGGATTTAGCCGGCTACTTGCGGGAAAATATGCCCAAGGGCCAGAAAGAATACGCCGAAGGAGTAGCGCCGGATTTGTCGCCGCGGGCCAAGCAGGTTTTAGAACTGGCCTGGCACGGAGCGCGGAATTTAGAACATAACTATGTGGGCAGTGAACATGTGCTGCTTGGCTTACTGGAAGAAGGCGACGGGCTGGCGGCGCAGACTCTGAAGAAATATGGATTGACGGACACTAAAGTTAGACAAGCGATTTTATCGACCGTTGGGAAAAAAGGCAGCAAAACGGGGCCGGCCAAGACAAAAAGTAAGACGCCGACGCTGGATAAATACAGTCGCGAGCTGACGGAGTTGGCGCGATCTGGTAAGCTCGACCCGGTGGTGGGGCGGGCGGAAGAAATTCAGCGGGTGATTCAGATTCTGGCGCGGCGGACGAAGAATAATCCGGTACTGATTGGTGAGCCGGGGATTGGGAAGACGGCGATTGCTGAAGGACTGGCGCAGCGGATTATAAAAAACACGGTGCCGGAAGCGCTGCAGAACAAACGGGTCGTGGCGCTGGATTTGCCGGCGCTGCTGGCTGGCACAAAATATCGGGGCGAATTTGAAGAGCGCTTAAAGAAAGTCATTGATGAGATTCAAGCTAGCAAGGGTGAGATTATTCTGTTCTTAGATGAGCTGCATACTTTGGTAGGAGCGGGCGGGACGGGTGATGGCAGCGGCATGGACGCTTCTAATATTCTGAAGCCGGCATTGGCGCGCGGCGAGCTACAAGCCATTGGAGCCACCACTCTTAATGAGTACAAAAAATACATCGAGAAAGATGGAGCGCTGGAGCGGCGCTTTCAGCCGGTGCTGGTGCAAGAGCCGTCGGTGGAAGAAACAATCGAAATTTTGCGCGGTTTAAAGGATAAATATGAGGCCCATCATAAAGTAACGATTGCCGATGAGGCACTGGTAGCGGCGGCCACGCTGTCGGCTAAATACCTCAAGGACCGCTTTAACCCGGATAAGGCCATTGATTTAATGGATGAAGCAGCCGCCAAGGTGCGCATGGCAGCGATTGAAACGCCGCCGGAGATTACGTCTAAAGAAGGAGAACTTAAAAAACTGCAGCTGGAGTTGTCAGCAACTCAGCGTGCAAAAAAAGTGTCCAAGGTAAAAACGCTCAAAGCCAGTATTACGAAGCTCGAAAAAGAAATCGCGACTTTAACTGAAGCGTGGAAAAATAAAGCGGGCACGGCTCAGCATATAGTGACAGCAGCGGAGATTGAAACAATTCTGGCTAAGTGGACGGGGATCCCGGTGGAGAAGTTAACCGAAGAAGAAGCCAAGAAGTTGTTGCTATTGGAAGAAGAGCTGCACCGGCGAGTGATTGCGCAAGACGAAGCAGTAAAGGCGGTGGCCGAGACAATTCGCCGGAATCGAGCGGGCTTAAAAGATCCGAAGCGGCCGATTGGTTCCTTCCTGTTCTTGGGACCGACGGGCGTGGGCAAAACGGAACTATCGAAAGCCTTGGCGCAAGTGCTCTTTGGTAACGAGGAGGCCATGATCCGTCTCGATATGTCGGAATACATGGAAAAGCACGCCGTGGCTCGTATGCTAGGCTCGCCGCCGGGGTATGTCGGGCACGATGAGGGCGGGCAACTGACGGAACGGGTGCGGCGGCGGCCCTATTCGGTGATTTTGCTGGATGAGGTCGAAAAGGCCCATCCGGATGTGCTGAATGTGTTGTTGCAGGTATTAGAAGACGGCCGCCTAACAGATGGTAAGGGCCGGGTAGTCGATTTTCGGAATGCCCTGCTGATTATGACGAGTAATGTGGGCAGCCACATGATCCGGGAAGCGACGGGCCCAGCCTTCGCTGAAGCTACGGCCGGCGCAGCGGCCCAGAGATGGGAAAAATTAAAAGAAATGCTCATGGAGCACTTAAAGGAGGCTTTCCGGCCGGAATTGCTGAATCGGATTGATGAGGTGATTATCTTCCATGCGCTGCAGAAGGAGCACGTGCGGCAGATTGCCGAGATTATGCTCAATCAAGTACAGCGGCTGGTACGGGCGCAGGGCCTGGAGCTTACGATAAGCGAAGAAGTGAAGAATCGGCTGGTGAGTGAAGGGTTTGACCCGCAATTCGGCGCTCGGCCGCTGCGGCGGGAAATCCAGCGGCGGTTGGAAAACAAGTTGTCGACACTGCTTCTGTCGGGTGCTTTTCCAAAAGGAGCAACGATTGAGGCAGTTTTAAAGGGTGAGGAAGTAGCGTTTGAGGCGAAAAATAAGAAGGTATATAGTAAAACCTAGAACCATGCAGCAGCTGAATACGGTTGAGGCTATCGCGCACAAGTTGGAGGCCTTGTGCATGTTAAGTAACGTGGAAGCGGCAGCGGCCGGCGAGCTGTTTGAGGCCATTCAGGCGGCACCGGACCCGGAAACAGCCGCTCGGCTGACCGAAGCGCGGATTACGGTTGCTAGCCCCTTACTGAAGCGCAAGTGGCGGGAAGTGGTGTGGCGACTGTGGGGAAATGCTCATCCGGGCGTGCCAAAAGTACCCGATATTGGTTTAAGTAGCGCCGAAGTCAATGAAGTGCCATTTTTACAGGATGCGATAGCCTATTTGAGCTTATTAGTGGAACAGCCGGCCGAGCTTATCAGCGAACGAGGCGAATTGTTGCTGGCACCGCAAGATATTGTACGTCTGCGCTGTGCGTTGCCTTCCGTGCAGGCGTCGGCAACATGGGCCGTGGAAAATGAGTGGGGTTATATGGGTATGCGGCGTCTTAGGGCAACGTTGCAGGCCATGCGGCTAATCCGGCCAGTTAATGGGCGGTTGAGTGTAGTGCGGTCTCGCTACGAGCGTTGGCGGCAGTTTCCGGCCACGCAGCAGTTTTATACGCTGTGGCACGCTGACGTGTACCACACCAATTGGGTGCATTTTGGCGGTATGTGGGGGGACTTTATACACATTGTGCAGGATAATTTGCCGATTTTATGGGAAGTGCATGGCACAGCTCAATCCGAGACGTTACAGACCGGTCAGCGCTGGTGTTTAGAGGTGTTAGAAGCGTTTAGCCCCCTCTGGTATGAGGCGGGGTTGTTTGAAGTGGGGCCGGGCCGGCAATCGTGGCTCAAGTTAGTTCGCCAAAACTCGATTGGGACGGCTATTCACCAGCTGTTATTGTCGGATTTATTCGAGCGGCACGGGTTGTTGCAGAGCGAGGGGATGGATTTTTCCTGGACGGAGCGCGGCGTCACGATGCTGGAAGCGGAGCGGCAGCAGCGGTTGCCGTGTGCCGTGGAGACGTTGAAGTAGACCCCTCTCCCGCCTCTGGCGGGATCTCCCCTTCGTAAGGGGCGAAAAGAATTTCTTTCCCCTCCTTACGAAGGAGGGGTGGCTCGTTCAGCGAGTCGGGGTGGTTTTTTTGTGATGAAATTTAGCGTGGATTTCTGCAAGGTGGACGTCAGTCAGGTGGGTATAGATCTGGGTAGTGGTTATGGAGGCGTGGCCAAGGAGTTGCTGCACCTGGCGGACGTCGGCGCCGTTGCTTAAGAGGTCGGTGGCAAAAGAATGGCGAAGTGTGTGTGGCGTGATGCGTTTGGTTAAACCGGCGGCGGCGGCATATTTTTTGATGAGGCGCTGCACCGAGCGGGCAGTCAGACGCAGATCGTCATTGGGCCCAATGGCGCCTTTTTTGTGGCGGATAAAGAGGGCCGGGTCGACATCGTGTCGTTCTTGAGCGTAGAAGCGGATGACTTTTTTGGCAGAATCTGACAAAAAAACGACGCGGACTTTGTTGCCCTTGCCGCGCACGGGTATCTCGTTGGTATTTGCCCGCACATCATCGCGATCAAGGTTGATTAATTCAGAGATGCGTAGCCCGGTGGAGAAGAGGGTTTCTAGAATGGCTCGGTCACGTAAGCTCTCAATGGCTTGGCCTTTGGGAGCTTGTAGTAGGGCGTCGACTTCTTCCGGGTAGAGAACGTCAATATCGCGTTCGGCGACTTTGGCCAAACCAACTTTTTCCGGGACCAAGGCTTTAATGTCGCGCTGGATTAAATATTTCAGAAACTGGCGCAGGGCGATAAAGTGATAGTTCTGGGTGGCCAGTTTTAACCCACTATCGTTCTTTTGGCTTAGGTAGCGGCGGAAGTGGCGGACGGTGCCGGTGCTGATATCGGAGATTTTTTTGATGCGCTGCTGCTCAAAAAAATGGCGGAGGTAGTAGTCGTAATTAGCAACCGTTTTGGGTGAGCGCCCTTGGCCGATTTCGAGGTCTTCGAGGAAGTCGTTGATCAGGGAGGAGAGGCTAGACACACGGCCATTGTAACCCGTTTTTGACTTTTTAGGGTACGTACGTTACGCTGCGGGTTATTCGCTATGTCAAAAATTGAGAAGGCTAAGGCCGGAATAATCAAGAAATTCAAAGTGCATGCGAAGGACACCGGCTCCCCGGAGGTACAGGTGGCTTTGTTTACGGAAAAAATTGCCGAACTGGCCAAACACTTGAAGCGTAACCGCAAGGATCATCACAGCCGGCGGGGACTCCTCGGGATGGTCAGCAAGCGACGGCGTCTCTTGAACTACCTGAAACGGCAGGATGAGAAGCGCTATCTCAAAATCACCAAAAAGTTAGGTTTAAAAGAGAAATGACCCCACTTCGCCCTGACGGCCTGCCTGCCGGACAGGCAGGGCTACGCGGGGCAGGCCAACCCGGCCAGTTCCCCCAGCAACGGGTGGGGGTTTTTGTTGATATTCAGAACATGTACTACTCTGGCCGGGCGATTTATGGTAAAAAAGTGAATTTTAAGGCCATTTTGGAAGCCGGGCTGGCCGGGCGGCACCTGGTACGGGCGATTGCTTATGGAATCACCACCGAAGAGGCCCATGAGGGGGAATTTCATGAAGCATTGTCCAAACAGGGGTTTGAAGTGAAAACAAAACCGTTACAGACATTTATGGGCGGGCAAAAGAAGGGTGACTGGGATATCGGAGTGGCCATGGATGTGTTGCGACTGGAACCGAAGATTGATGTAGCCGTACTGGTATGTGGTGATGGCGATTTTGTGCCACTGGTAACGTTTGCCAAAGAGAAAGGGTTACGCATGGAAGTGATGGCTTTTCGGGAGAGTGCTTCTTCAGCTCTGGTTGAAGTGGCTGATAGCTTTGTAGATTTATCGAGTGATCCGAAGCGATTTTTGATTAGCAGCAGCTCTTCTGCGCCCGGCATTCGCCGGGCTCGGCCCCCGAAAAAGGGGCCTCGGATTGTTATTTAATTACTATGCAACCATTAACCAAAGAAATCGAAATTGCGGGCAAGACACTAAAGTTGTCCACCGGTGAGCTGGCCCGACAGGCCGGCGGTTCGCTGTTAGTCCAGTATGGTGACACGGTGGTACTCGGTACAGCGACGTTAGGTGAACCAATGTCAGCCGATGCCACCTATATGCCGCTGTTGGTGGAATATGAGGAGAAATTCTACGCCGCCGGGAAGATCAAAGGCAGCCGTTTTATCAAGCGAGAAGGCCGGCCGGCTGATGAGGCAATCGTGACGGCCCGCTTAATTGACCGCTCGATCCGGCCGCTTTTTCCGGAAGATATGATTAATGATGTGCAGGTGGTCATAACCGTTTTATCGTTCGATGGCGAGAATGATCCGGATATTCTGGCCTTGATCGCCGCTTCAGGAGCACTATCGTTGTCCGATGTGCCATGGAACGGTCCGCTGGGGGTAGTGCGGGTCGTACAGAACAGTGAGTTGATTATTAACGCCACTAAGACACAGCGTGAAGCGGGGCAGTTGGATGCGGTGGTGGCGGGAACGGCCGACACTATTGTCATGTTGGAGGCTGATGGAAAGGAAGTAACCGAAGATCAGTTGCTGAAAGCAGTGGAAGCTGGGCAACCGGTGCTGCACCAAACTGTAACGGCTATCAATGAGCTGGCAGTGGTGGCCGGAAAAACAAAACAAGTGCCAATATTAATGAAGCGAAACAAAAAACAGGCGCAGATGCTTCAAGAAAAAGCGGCTGGTATTTTTGCTAAAAAAATTGATGCCTTTCATAAAGCCTTGCCTACCGGCAGGCAGGCGCCGGGTGAAGCACTGACTAAAGAACAAGTGGCGGCAGCGGAAGGAGAAACGACCAAAGAAATTTTTGCTGGACTGACAGAAGCGGAAAAAGAAGTTATTTCAGAATCGGCAGTTCATAACGCGGTGCATGATTATCATGGAAAGTGGACCCGCGAACGGATTTTGGCGGAAGGAAAACGGAGCGATGGGCGGGGCCTGACCTCCATACGGCCCTTGACAATGAAAGTGGGTATACTGCCCCGAACGCACGGTTCGGCCGTATTTCAGCGCGGTAACACCCAGATTTTGACGACGGTAACATTAGGCGGGCCGGGCGATGTGCAGCTAATCGATACCATGGAAATCGAAGCCAAGAAGCACTATATCCACTATTACAACTTTCCGGCCTATTCCGTCGGGGAAATTAAGCCAAATCGCGGCCCGGGGCGGCGGGAAATTGGCCATGGGGCGTTAGCCGAGCGAGCCTTGATTCCGGTGCTGCCAGAGCGTGAGCAGTGGCCATATACGATGCTAGTCGTGTCAGAGGTGCTGGAATCACACGGTTCTTCTTCCATGGCGTCGGCCTGTGGTTCGACGTTGGCTCTCATGGATGGTGGCGTACCGATTAAGCGGCCGGTAGCCGGGATTGCAATTGGTTTATTCACTAATTATTCAAAGCCGGAGGAGTATAGAGTAGTGACTGATATTGCGGGTATCGAAGACGAACAGGGTGATATGGATTTAAAAGTGGCCGGCACGAGTGAGGGTATTACGGCGGTGCAGATGGATATAAAGCTGGGCGGGATCACGCTGGCGATGCTCAAAGATGGCTTAACAGCGGGAAAGCAAGCCCGAACTGATATTCTTAAAGAAATGGCCAAAATATTGGCCGAACCGCGAAAAGAGATGTCCCAGTATGCGCCGCGAATTGTGACCATGCGGGTGCCGGTGGAGAAGATTGGCGACCTGATTGGGCCCAAGGGCAAGCATATTAACGAAATTATTGAGCAAACAGGGGTGGAAATTGATATTGAAGATGACGGCTTAGTGTCGATTACCTCGAATAGCCCGGAGGCGATGGAGAAAGCGAAGGAGTGGGTGCACAACATGACGCGGGAAATTCAGCCCGGGGAGCGCTTTGAGGGGAAAGTAACCCGGATTATGGACTTTGGCGCCTTTGTCGAACTAACCCCCAACATGGAGGGCATGGTGCATATCTCGCAATTTAAGGAAGAACGCGTGAACGATATTCATGACATTGTTAAAGTCGGTGATATTATTCCAGTAGTTGTTGTTGAAATCGATGCTATGGGCCGCATCAACCTGTCACACAAAGCAGCCATTACCGGAAAAATCGACCCACCTACGCCCCGCCTACGCCGAGGCTTCGGCGGGCAAGCGCGTGGTGGCGGCCGGTCAGGACGTGGTAATGGTGGTGGCCCCTTCCGTGGCCCCCGGCCGCCGAGGTAAAACCCACCCCTGCCTGTCCGGCAGGCAGGCCATCCCTCCCTTATCGGGGAGGGGAGGTAGCAGAAAACTTAGATTATCGGTATTCTGATTAGACTTTATAGGTCTATGAAATCTCAGAAATCTATGGTCGTGCCAAAAAAGTTTGCCGGTAAATGGATTGCTTGGAACGCAGGTCGCAGCAAGATTGTCGCGAGCGGTGGGACATTGCGTGCTGTAGCCGCCGAGGCAAGGCAAGCCGGTGAGCGGCAACCCGCGTTCGAGTGGGTCCCACCAGCCGACCGGTTGATTATCGGCTTTGCCCGATGATATTTCCTTACCGAAAGTACGAGGTGGAACCGACGCCCGGTCAAGGCGGGGCCACCGTGATTTACCGACCACTTATTCCCGTCCGTGTCAGCGGGAATGCCGGAGCCGCGAATTTTTATGGCCTGCTTGACACCGGGGCGGACGAAACCGTTCTGCCGCGGGTTATGGCGGAGTTCGTTGGCGTTGCGATAGACTCTTCGAAAAAAGCCATTATCAGGAGTGCGAGTGGTGAAATGCCGGTGGAATACGGCGAGGCGGTGTTTGAAGTTGGCGCCGGTCGGAGCAAAGTCCGTTGGCCGGCGGTGGTTGGAATTGTTGATGAACCATGGGAAGAGGCGATTCTTGGGCATGCTGCCTTCCTGCGCTTTTTTGACGCAACCTTCCTGGGCGAGGAAAGGGAGGTGCGGTTGAAGCGAAATGGAGTACGGTTACCGGTAGGATAAATATGAAAAATTCCTTTGAGCAACCGCTTCCTTCGGCTGAAAATAGCCCAGATCAAGAGGGTTTGGAGCGTGAACGAGCCCAGGAGGTAGTTTTGGAAGGCATGGTTAATAGTGGGCAACCAATGGTCTTATGGGGTGGGTGGGTATAAAGAGAGTAGAAGTAGACAACAGTTTTAAATAGGCGGATACTTAGGTTATGGAAGAAGGCTCACCGCAACCGAGTAGCGGCTACGGCAAGCGGCCGATGTGGCAGTGGGTGGTGTTATACGTGGTAATCGCCGCCATCGTGTACGGCCTTATTTACTATTTCGTCTATTGATAGCTGTCTTCGATTTGGTGGGCGGTTTTGATGTCTACATCAGTTACCTTGCCGCCACTATCGAAGCGCTGGAGGTCAAAACGGACTTGGCTATAGTTGATGATGATATCAGGATGGTGATCGTTGGCTTCAAAGAAAGGGGCGAGCTGGTTAATAAAGTTCAGGCTGTCTAAAAAATCTTTAAATTTATATTGCTTACTGATTTTGTTGTCGGCAAATTCCCAGCCGGGGAGAGTGTGGAGTTCTTTTTGAATATTTTCGGGTGAGAGAATAACGGGCTTTGACATAGTCGTAGTATACTGGAAAGACAATGGAGGAAAAAAATTTGGATGTGAATAAAAAGTTTGTGGGACCGCCGCCGCCACCGAATGTACCAAAGAAAGCTCCGGTAGTGAGTGAGGCAGCGTCGCCGTTGGTGAGCGGCGAACTTACTATCCGGACGATGGAGGATGATCTAGTTGATCTTAAAGGAGGCGGAATCCGCAAACGGCCACCGGCGGTGATGACACCGACGCCGCCGAGTGGAGTTTTTCCGCTGGCGCCGATTAATAAAAATCAGAAGGTGGTAATGAGCCCATCGACTGAAAAAAGTGGCTTGCCCCGGGGCAGGTTGGCACTGATTGGCGGTTTAGTAGTCTTGTTGCTGGCCGTCGGGGTGGGAGCATGGTGGTTTATCGGCCAGCGTGGCCAGTCATCGTTTGGAGGGGTGGTGGCTACTGCGGAACAGGTTTTACCGAGCAAGCACACGGTGGTGGTGGCCTATCCACCACTTAGTGCGGAGAGTAAGGGGCGTTTGCAATCGTTGTGGACCCACCAATCCGGCGGGCAGGCCGGAAGTACCCAGACGGCCACGGTGGGG
>CAYJWZ010000006.1:18442-19526 GCA_964374055.1 uncultured Candidatus Saccharibacteria bacterium
TAGCAGACGACAGCAGCTTTCCCTTTTTCTATGTTTTATTACCGGGCGAGGTTCGGCCGTATCTAGTTACACCAAAAACGGACTTAACCACCAGACTGTTTGACGGTACCCACGAGGGGAATATGGCGGAATATCAAGGTTGGTATATCGTACATGCGATTGATACCAAGCCGTATTTAGCAGCGCTGGCGGGGGGAACAGCTTCGGCCGATACAGTGGCTGCACTCATCACAGCGCCGACTGACCTGCCTACCGGACAGGCAGGCAGTAGTGTCGTGCGGTGGTGGCTAGCCCCAGAAGCCTTCCAGCAACTGAGAATAGCCGTGGCTGGCAGACCGTGGGCCAAGGCACCTTTGCAGGAAGCGATAATTGCTTTTGCTGGTGGAACCCAAGAAAAAGCGCTGACATTTAGTGGTCAGTCGGCTCAATTGAAAGCCGGACCAGCCAATCCGGCGGGCAAGCAGCAGGACTATCAACCAGCGTTGCTTAACTTAATTCCGGGAGATGCTAGTCTCGTCCAGACAGGGGGTAACTTTAAGGAGGCACTTGCTGCCTGGCGAGCGGCGGGGGCGCCGTTGCCAGCCGACCGATTAGATCGACCCTTGGTCAAACAGTTGGTGGATCAATTAACCGTGCCGTACGTGTTTTATTATCGGCTGGGAGCGGATGCGGTGCCGGATGTGGGGTTAGTGGCTGATTTGACAGCGGTACCGACGCTACCGCCGCCTGCGCTGCTGGGTGATGCCGGGGTAGAAGCAGCGCTACCAGCCTGGTTACATTTATTATTAGACAATCCGCCGACGGTTGATTTGATCTTTACACAGCGGGTTTATAACGATATATCTTTGAAGTATGTTAACGTGCAAGGTCCCGAATTGGCGCTCGATTATGCGGTGCAAGGCAACTATTTAGTGGCCGCTAGTTCACGCGAAGGTATGCTAAAACTTTTGGATATTATTAATCAGCGGGAGGCAGTTGATACGACGCAAGGCTGGCGGGCATTAGTAGCCGCGTGGGGTCAGGTGCCGGCTGGATCGAGCTTGACGGTGGCGACGTTATCCTATCCGCCACTGCGATCGCTTTT
>CAYJWZ010000007.1:0-19227 GCA_964374055.1 uncultured Candidatus Saccharibacteria bacterium
CTGCCACACCCCCGGAAACTGGACCGCCAGATGCATCGCCGCCCCCAACACCACCCCCCAGCCCAGTCCAGCAATGCCTATCCAAGGTACCAGCACCAAGACACCAAAAATGATGCCAATATTATAGAGAATGGGGGCCAGAGCATAGGAAAGAAACCGCTTAAATGAATTGAGAACCCCGGAAAAAATAAAACTGGCCGTCAACAGTAATGGCTGCCACGTCATAATCCGAGCCAGACGAATGGTGAGCTCTAACTTTTCACCCGTAAATCCCGGCGTGATGAGCGGCACGATCCATGGTGCGAGCACGGCGTACACAATTGAAAATACCGCGACCACTAGGAGCAAAATGTTTAAAAACGACACCGCAAAAGCAAAAGCCGGTTTTTTTTCGCCGTTATGTTTAACCAATTTGTCAGTAAAAAGCGGAATAAAAGCCGCCGACAATGCTCCAATGACCACCAAGTTAAAAATTAAATCCGGCAGGCGAAAGGCCGCCACAAAAGCATCAAAGGTATCCCCCGCACCAAAAGCCGTGGTCAATACCCGCTCTCGAATCAAACCAACAATGCGCGAACCCAAAGAGGCCACGGCCAGAAGCAGGGCCGCTTGCACCACGCTGCCGTTTTTATTGGTGCTCATACGTAGCGCCAATGACTGTATCACGGGTGAGCGCTCCTCGATAGACCAGCTGACGATCGGCTTCGCGGGTGATACCATCTTCCGGCTGTACCGTCACCATACGCATGTTGGGCGGTAACACCAGTTCAGCCCGTACGGTAGTACGCAGGTCACCCGGCTGCTTAACCAATTGCAAAGCATAACTTTCAAATAAATTTAGGCCTCCCGGGAGACGCTCAACTGAAGGCAAACGATAGCGGTATAAACCAATCGTTGTCTGCCCCGGTTTAGTAATCTGCCAATTCGCAAAGTACGTGAGCCCTGCTTCCTGCCCGACAATCGTTCCGGAGGCGGAGAGTCGCTGCGCCCGCTGCCATTCTGCCAGTAACGGATTCGCCTCCAGCTGATCAGCGCTCCGCGCCGTTAAAGACGGCTCGCGCTTTGGTTCGGCTGAAAATCCATTCGCTTCTAAAAGCTCCGCGCCTAAGGGTACTAAGACGCGTTGCCAAACAATGTTATCCCGAAAAGCCGGATTCTCATCGGGAGGATACTCACGGTCCAACGCTTCGGTTGGCCCATGATGCGTTCGCCGAATCGTCACCACTGCCTCGACCGACCGATCAGCTTTCACTTCCAGACGATAATCAATTTCTTGCTCAATGAATTGATCACTCTTATGCCCGCCAATATTGGCAGTGTTCACGCTCAAAAATCCCGGTGCGCGCTGCTCTATCGCCCCGGCCCAGCCAATCGCTTCGATGCGCTGCTGCACCGCCTCATCACGGAAATATAAAAGGAGCTGCTTTTCCCGCAATGTACCCATCAGGGCCGCCAGCACCTCTCCGACATGCTCGCGGGACGCCTGCATCAGCCGATTCATGAGCAGCGGCGCCAAATCATGCAAAAACTGTTTTGGTTTGTTTATGGTTCGGTCATAGGTATACGTCACCTCTTCCTGTGTCAGCGGCACAAAATTTTCACTGTCCACGGTCACGTTATACCTGGGTAACGCAATCGGCCCGGTGATTTTCAAAAGTGACTTGATGACCTCTGGCGTCAAGGCAATCACCCCGTCAACCGTTGGCCCTTTCTCCTTCTCCAGAAAATCGGCAATAGTTCTGGCGCTGGAACGATAATCAACAAACCAATTGGCATCCCGTAAAAACCAGCGGTCCACAATTCGCCGCAGCGGTTCCGGTGGCGCAATCGCCTTGAGCAGCTGCCCGTCCGGATCATACACACTGTTTACCGCCACGTTTTCCACCACCCCCCGTTTAATGTTGACCAGGCCAATACTGCCAATAAAACCACCGGTCGGCCGCAACTCATGATTATTCTCGAAAAGCAATAAATACTGCCGATCGTGCTCTGCCCCCAGCACCACTAACAAAGAGTCACTGCCGGCCATAAACTTGGTTATCCCGACCCGCAGGCGCGGTACCAGCATACTCAATTTTTCCCAATCAGCTTGCGCCGCCTGCGGCAGCCGACTAACTGTCACATCTTGCATGGACTGCTCAGCCTCTTCCAGTTTTTTCCGGGCAGCCTCTAATTCCGGTCGGGCCGCCGTAATTGCCCCCACTAAATCGTGGCCACTCAACACCATGTCGGCGGCCCGGCTTAAGTGCACCCCAGCTGCACTTACGGCTTCACCAGCGGCTAGCGCCGCACTGCCGGTCCGCACCGTGCCAGTGACATCAAGCGTCTCTAAAACCCGACGCGATGATGCCAAAGCACCATCTAATTGTTGCCACGCTTGCTGCAAATCAACCTGCGAAGCTGCGAAGTCAGCTTCACTTTTTTTGAAATCGGTTTCAGCCAGTGCCGCCCGGGCACTTGCCAGTTTTTCATATGCCAGTTTTGCCCGCTCCTGAACTGCGCCCAATACTGCCACCGCACGGCCAGCCCCTTGTAAATTCCAGAGAATAGCCGCCATTACTCCACAGCCAACAATTAAAATAAGCAGGTGTGGAATCTTACGAGGCAGTGTTCCATGGGGAATAACATCAAAGCGAACTGGTAACTGCAGCCGGCTGGTCGGCAACTTAATCGCGGGCCTGCCCGCCGTAGCCCTGCCTGTCCGGTAGGCAGGCCCGCCAGCTGGCGGGGCGAAGGTGGGTTGAACCGGCGGCGAGCTTGCCTGCTTTGTTTCTCCCAAAAACCGCCCGACATGCGGGGGCGCGAGCACGCGCGAGCGCTCTGAGTTTGGCAAAGAGTGCAATGAGGTACGCAGCGCTCGTCGCTTAAACCGAACCGGCTTGCCCGCCGTAGCCCTGCCGGCCGGCCAGGCAGGCTTGGCGTAGACGGGCCGTCGTAGCCGTGCCGGCAGCTTCCAATCGAGCTTAATCGTTCGCGGTCCGGGGATCACCGGCTTCGGTTTGGCAACATCATGCATGCTCCTAATTTAACACACCTACCTACCGGCAGGCAGGCCTTCGTACAACCGCAGTGTTTGCTGGGCGGCTGCTCTCCATGAAAAACGCTCCGCTTGCGTCTGGCCCAACCGCACTAACTCCCGACGATACGAAGTATCGTCCAGTACCCGCCGTATGCCCCGGGCAATACTGTCCACATTCTCCGGATTAACATAGGCCGCCGCACTCCCCATCACCTCCGGTATACTCGATACTGAGGAAGCTACCACCGGCACACCTTGAGCGGCTGCTTCCAGAGGCGGCAAACCAAAACCTTCGCACAAACTGGGGAAAACAAACGCCGCCGCTTCAGCATACAGTGCCGGCAGACTTGCTGCCTCCACCAAACCGGGCAAGCACACCCCGTCGCCAACTCCCCAGTGATGGGCCAGAGCTGGTACATCAACATACCCGGTTCGCGGCTGGCCAGTAATGACTAAGTGAAGTTTCGGATAGCGCTGCCGCACCAGCCGAAATGCCTGAAGTAGTCGCTCAATATTTTTATGGCTCATCCACACCCCAACAAAAAGAAGGTAGGGGTCCGTCAGTTTAAGACGTTGGCGGAATGCCGTTCGCTGCTCCCTGGTTGCTGCCGCAGCAATATCACCCGCGACCGCTTCCGGTATAACCGTGATCGGTGGCAAAGTGAGCGGCAAGTTCCGTAACTCCTGTGCTGTCGTGTTAGAAACAGCAATCACCGCGCGGGCATGGCTAACCGCTCGAGCAAACACCTGTTCATACATAATCTGTTGCCACCAACCCGGCTGCCGCTGACCCGGAAAGAAAAAACGGGTCGTATCATGAATCGTTACCACATACGGCCGATCAAGCCACACCGGCACATTAAAATGCGGAAAGTGCCAGAGGTCGGCTTTGATCTGCCGAAGCTTCCAGCCAAGCACTAACTGCTCACGCCAAGAGTAATAAGAGCCATCAACTATGGTATACGGCAACCCCGGCACGTATTGTTGGTCTGACCGCGCTCCTGCCAGCAGAAATTCGTGCGGTGAGTTCAGTTGTACTAGTGCATGCACTAAATTACGAATATAGCGGCCAACGCCCGTCCAACCAATTGCTCGCGCATCGATGACCACTCGCATCCTTCTATACTACACGCTCCAGAATCGCCATCGTTTGCCGGGCCGCCTGATTCCATGAATAACGCTCACGCACGGCTGAGGTTACGGCCGGAGTCACCCGCTGCGGGTGACGTAACGTTTCCCGTAACACCAGTGCCAGCTCAGCTGTATCATAGGGGTTAACCATGGTAACCCACTCGCCCACAATTTCCGGCAGTGATGAGTGGCGCGACGTGATAACCGGTGTTCCGGCCATTAATGCTTCGAGCGGCGGAAATCCAAAACCTTCATAAAAACTGGGGTAGACAAACAAATCCGCCCCGGCATAGAGGGCCGCGGTATCACCTTGGGACACCGACCCAATAAAATGTAGCCGGGCTTGTTGCTTGCTCGTCGCCACCAGGCGACGAGTTTTTTTCATCAGCCAACCCGGGGAACCGGCAATAACTAAATGATGCGGCACGTGAGCCGCCACCGCCGAGAAAGCCGCGATAATACCATCAATGTTTTTTCGCGGCTCAAACACCCCAAAAGACAAAATATATTTCTCGGGTAAATTGTACTGTAAACGCACCCGCTGCCGTACTTCAGCTGAAATTGGTGCGGCGGGCGTCGTTATACCTGAGTACACTACCGAGACAGATGTAGCGTTGACCCCATAGCATTCCACAATATCCCGCGCCGTTGCCTGTGATACCGCAATCAAATGCTGTGATCGTATGAGTAGGTGACGTGGCATAACCATCTGATGCCACAACCGACGCCGCCAGGAAAAAAACTCCGGAAAATACTCGTACGACAAATCATGCACGGTCGTTACCAGGGGTGTTGTTGTTTGTAGAGGCACTAAGCCAAGATTAGGCACAAAAAAACAGTCAGCTTTCACCAGACTATCCCACAGCGGCCAGCGTATGCCCCATTGCAAGACATTGAAAATTTTATTGGGGTAGCGAAAACCGTGCCAGACTACCGGCCCCGCCAACACCGGGCGCGGCGCGGCGCGAGCCGCATTATAAAACAAGTGATAGGTATGCTGGGGCGCCACCTGCAGCAAACCACGCACAATATTTAGTGTGTAGCGTTCAATACCCGAGAGTCGCCCGTCGATCAACGATCGGACATCAATCGCAATGTCCATAGCGCAAACTTTCGCGCAGCACCACCAGGTTCAAACCAATAAAAAATACTAAAGCCCCCGTCGCCATGCCGACTACGTTTTTATTCAAGCCGGCCGTCGTTACCCACGGCTCAGTGGCTACGGCTTCGAAGTGCACCGCTGGCACACCAGCTGCACCATTGCGTTGCAGTGCTACCTTCACCGCCACCTGCAAACCAGCCGCTAACTGCTCGGCCTGCGCGCGCTCCGATGCGTGCACGGTCACGCGTACTAGTTGCGGCGCCGCCGCTTCGGCTTCAATTGCTTTCAAGATGCCAGTCGGTTCCGGTAAACCCGCTGCCCGATGGGCCTGCGCCACCATCTCTGGGGCCACTATCCATTCCGCCAAAGTTTTAGTAAACAATTCAATCGCCTGTAAAGCATAGTACCCGTCAAAACGATAGGCAGGGGTTGCTTCTCGGTCTTTCAACGACACGATGTACGAAAAGTGCACTACCCAGCCCCGCCCGACCCGCTGCGCGGCGCCAGTCGCCAACAACGCCAGCAACACGCTAACCGCCAACAGCCACGGCAGCCTCCTACCTACTCGTGGCCAGATTGTTTCCATCGATTCCATTCTTCCTGAATAACACGTTGAATCCGCCGCTCAAAGTGCTGATCGCTGAATCGCTCGGCATGCCGGCGAATCAGCTTAGGGTCCCAATAGGCCGTTTCAAATTGCTGGATGGCCTGCCCCAGCGCTTCGACCGTCTGCTCTTCAAAAAAGACACCGGTGCGCAATTCTTTAATCGTCTCGACTGCGCCGCCTGCCCTGAGAGCAATCGTCGGCTTGCCGCAGGCCGCCGCCTCGAGCGGCGTAATTCCAAAATCCTCTTCTTGTGGAAACAACAGTGCCCGGGCTCCGCCATACAACGCTGGCAATTCTTCCTCACCCACGAAGCCTAAAAACGTCGTGTTCCGACGAGCCAGTTTTCGGAGTGCTTCTTCTTCAGGTCCCACGCCAGCAATTAAAAGACGCCGCCCTAATTTCTCGCAGGCTTCAATCGCCAGATCAATTCGTTTATACGGCACCAAACGGGAAACGATCAGATAGTAATTTCCATGATCGGCCCGCACGCTGAAACGACCCACCCCAACCGGCGGCGGCACCACCCGCGCCGTGCGGTGATAATATTTGGCAATCCGCCGCGCCACATAACGCGACAAGGTTATATACGTGTCTACCCGCTGGGCAGCGAAATAATCCCATAAGCGGATATAAGACAAAGCAAACGGCGCAAACCGTTGAAACAACGCGCTGCGCGAAAATTCCCGCACATAGCGGTGGCTGTCATCCCAGACGTAACGAGTCGGCGTGAAGCAGTAAGACAGGTGCAAAGTCTCTGGTCCGGTAATTACACCTTTACCAAAACTGTGCGTGGCCGACAGCACCAGCTCATAATTACGTAAATCAAATTGTTCAATTGCCAGTGGCATCAACAAAGGAAAATAGCGATAGTGCCGCCGCGCCAGCGGCAGCCGTTGCAAAAACGAAGTCTTAAGCCGCCCCTCCTCCACCGCCACCGGCATTTTCTTTGGGTCATACACCAGCGTAAACACCGGCGCGTGCGGAAACAGCTTCATTAACGCCATCAACACCCGCTCGGCCCCCCCAAACTGCGTCAAATAATCGTGCACAATCGCCACCCGCCTTGGGCGAGGCTCGTCCTGCCCAAGAGGCAGTGCGGCCCGCCGCGGCCCCGTTCCCCCTGACATAGCCTCAACTTAGCACACGTTCCCGTCGTGCCAAACTGGCCATGGAAAGAAAATAGTGTTGTAAACCACTAATCGATTGATCATCATAGCGATCCCCAAATAAAGCGACGCATACCTCTTCACGCACCCGTGTTAATTCTTGCAAGCGATGGTTGTGCCACCGCTTATCAATCAGTGTTAAATCAAGTAATTTCAGCAAGCGATCTGAGGTTGACTGAAAAATCTCCGGCTGGTTTTTTTGCTTCCAGCGCACCGCCCGCTCGAAATCACTCCCGATATTTCCCAACTGCTCGGCCAGCGTTAACGTAAACCACTGTTCGGGCTGCATGCAAAAATCAATCAACAACTAAAGTTATAACAAGCGCCACGATCGCTTCCCGCACTGCCGGGTCCTCAACGCTCCGCGAACGGTTATTTTGGCTCGGGCGAATATTAATCATTGAATCAAATTCCAGCTGGTCAGGCATCGTTAAGTCAGGATAAATGTTAATACCCCAAAGATCACCCTGCGCCGATCCTTGCTGTAACAAAAAAGCCTCTTCATCAGCATGCAACTCCGCTCCCACCGCCATTACCTTCCGCTTAAGGTCAACCACTGCTTTAACCATATCCCCAAACTGCTGCTGGGCAATTTCCTTCAATGTTGCCAACCCCATAGGCTTGTCCACAAAAACAATATCCGCCATATATATAGGTAAAGCTACCACATCCCGCCCAAGAAAAAACCCTCAGGTGTTACACCGCGGATTTATCAGTCAGCAATACGCGCAGAGTTTTCAGTAATAAAATGATATCCAGTTTCAGCGACCAGTTTTCGATGTAACCCAAATCAAGCTTTACCTCTTCATCGAAGTTTAAACTGGAACTACCATGCACCTGGGCCATACCCGACATACCCGGTTTTACCTCAAACAACTTGCGATGATGTTTGGTATACCGCGCTACTTCTTTGGGAAGATGCGGCCGCGGCCCCAGCAAGCTCATCTCGCCGCGCAAGACATTCAGCAGTTGTGGTATTTCGTCAACCCGCCACCGGCGCAACCAGCGGCCTACCCGCGTAATCCGAGGGTCATTGCGCATCTTAAATAACGGCCCGCTGCGCTCATTAGTTCTCTGCCGCAGTTGTCGATCCATTACTTCAGCCGCCCCACCACCATAGCGCGCACCGAGACAATACTGCAATTGCATGGTCCGAAACTTCAGGATCTCAAATTCTTTTTTATGCCGCCCAAGGCGCACTTGGCGATACAACACCGGGCCAGCCGAATCGAGCTTAACCAACAGCGTAAGTAACAATAAAAAAGGACTTAGCAGAACCAGCCCGCTACCGCCAACTACCACATCCATGCTTCGTTTGGCAATCCTCCCCCAGCCATCCAACGGCGTTCGGGCCAACTCCACCAGCGGCACCCCATGCATCTGATGAAAGCGAACATTGGTCGCCTGGGTTTCAAATAAGTTGGGCACGTACCGGTAATCCAATTTATATTGATCGCAGAAATCCAGCAGCATCAGATTATCTTCCATGGGAAGCGACGGGTCGGCCTGAATCAGCTCATCCAGCCCGTAACGTTGCTGCAATTTTTCCAGCACATCCCAGCGCGGTTGCGCAATCGAGGCCATGAGTCGATAGCCTAATTGCGGCTTCCGTTGAATAAGGTCCGCCAATGATGCTCCATACTGACCGTTACCCACCACCACTACCCGATAGGCCCCATAGCCTTGTCGCAACAACAGGCTTTGCACTCGCCGCACCAGCATGCGGCTGACCGTCACCAACACTAAGGCCAACGCGTACGCCGCCACCAGAATGAAGCGTGACTGAAACAGTTCCGCCGCCAAAAAGATATATAACACAATCAACATGACACCGAGTGATACGCCGGAAATAATCCGCGTCACCTCATCAACAATGCGCCGATGGGCGCGCAAGGCGTACAAACCCATCAATGCAAAAATGATCTGAATCACCAGCGTCACGATCACCGCCAAACCAAAATATTCCCGAAACGGCAGTTCTAACATAAACAAGGCCGGCCGAAACTGCTGCACGGCCGGGCTGATACGCAAGTAGTAGGCCAAGACTCCAGCTAGTACCAAACTAAGAAAATCAATGGGCACTAAGATGGCGCCAAAAAGCAATTCAGATCGCTTCATATATCTGCCCCCCAGTGTACCCCGCCCACCCAACTTGACAAAGGTTTATCAGCAAGATATAGAGAAGGTGTGTTCTAGGGGGGTCGAGTTGTTCATTTTGAAAGGAGCCAACTATGTTGGTGTTATCAAGGAAGAAGAATGAATCGATCGTCATCAATAACGATATTACGGTGACGGTCATCGAGATCCGCGGCGACAAGGTCAGGTTGGGCATCGTTGCCCCGACAGAAGTCCCCGTCCACCGCCAGGAAGTCTTCGAGGCCATCCATGGCCACAAAACTCCACCGTCACCCGCCCGCATCCACGCCGATTGCCCAACCTGCACTTGCAAGAGTGCGTGAGTTCCGGGGAGAAACTCCCGCACCACCCCGCGTCAAGATTGACACGGGGCTTTTTTCATGTATACTGATCAACGCAGATAGATGGATAGTCGCCCCGCCAGTCGGCGGGGAGGAAAGTCCGGGCACCGACGTTTTTTAAAAACTGAAAGTGGTGACAGGTAACACCTGCCCCCGCCAAAAATGAATATTTAGGCGGGAGGGATCAGTGCAACAGAAACATACCGCCCCGTGGTCGCGAAAGCGACTTTACGGGGTAAGGGTGAAATCGTGTGGTAAGAGCACACGCCTCGCCACGGTAACGTGGCGGGGGTGCAAACCCCACCTGGTGCAACTCCAAGTTATGTCCCGCTTTGCGGGACAAGGTAGGAGGCTCGAGGGTTACCGCGAGGTAACTCCCAGATAAATGACTATCTCTTGCCCCGCCGTCCGCCAGCTGGCGGAGCGGGGTGAATGACAGAACCCGGCTTACAGTCTGTCTGCATGAATTAAAACCGCCATGGGCGGTTTTAATTTACTCCCTCTCCTTACGAAGGAGAGGGTGGGGGTGAGGTCGCTTCGTCTATTGCTTTGTTCACCAGCTTATCGGCCACCGCATTTTTCTCCCGTGGTATGTGCGTAAAAGTAATTGGCCGAAACTGCGCCGCCAATTGTTGGGCTTCTGCAAAGAGCGGCTTCAACTTCGCATCTTTAACACGATACTCCCCACGCATCTGCCGCACCACCAACTCACTATCCAAAAAAATCTCCAGCTCTGTTATAGCTGCTTGCTGTGCCCTGGTCAAACCCGCAATGAGTGCCCGATATTCCGCTACATTGTTGGTGACTTCCCCAATATATTCACCCCGTTGAACCATCGGCGCCTCTGGTAAGTGCAGTATAAAACCAATGCCCGCCGGCCCCGGATTTCCCCGCGCCCCCCCATCACAATACAAAGTTGCTTTCATGCCACGTCCTTGAGCTTAAGCTGCAATGACCGCCGGCCACGCCACTCATTCGCTTCCACTTGAAAAAGAATGTTCAGATTTTTTGCTCCCCGCGGCACCTGTTCAGTAATGCCAAACCCAATGCCCTCTACCAGTTGACCATGGATATCAAAAATGCATTTTACATGCTGACCGCTACTACCCACCAGCCGGACTGAAACCAGGGGTAGCTCGCGCGCTACGAACAGCGGCCGCTCGTTTCCTTGGCCGAATGGCGCAAACCGTTCCACCAGTTGCAACAGTCGCCAGTCGATTAAGCTGCTGGCCAGTACAGCGCTTGCCCTATCAGTCACACCTGACAGGGTTTGCCCCTCAAGTTTTGCTGTCTGCAAAACTGCCTCGAAAGCACGAATACTACTCTCTTCCACTGAAAAACCAGCTGCTCGCGCATGGCCGCCCAACTTCAGCAAATATGCTTCACCAACTCTCAATAATTCCAACACACTCATGCCTTCCGGGCCACGGGCCGACCCCACTCCGTGCCGCCCATTACCACCCACTACCACGGCTGGACGCCCGTATTTTTGTGACAGCCGCCCCGCCACCAACCCCACCACGCCGGCTGGCCACCGCACATCAGCCGCAAAAATACATGGCGTCGCAACCTCACCCACCACTGCCTCGGCTTCAGCCAGTACCCGCGTCGTCACGCGTTTCCGCTCCCGGTTATACGCCAGCAACGTCTGTACCGCTCGGTCGGCACTGGCCACAGTGTCCGCCAATAACAAATCCAGCGCCGGTTGCGCATGATCCATTTTCCCAGCCGCATTAAGTTGGGGAATGACTCGCCACGACAACTGTTCAGCAGTAAATGGCGATCTCAAGCGAGCCTCTTGTAATAATCGTGTTATGCCCGGTCGGCTAGCAGTTCGCAGTCGCTCCAACCCAAACGTCACCAGCGCCCGATTCTCTCCCAGTAAGGGAACCATATCAGCCACCGTTCCCAATACGGCTAAATCCAACAATGCCTGCTCGGCCGCCTGATCTTTAAGCACGGCCGCGGCTAACTTCCAGGCCACCCCCGCCCCGCTTAAATATGGAAACGGATAGTCCCCCTGCGGATGCCGGGGATGTAGCACGGCCAGCGCCGGCGGCAACCTGCCCGCCGGATTGGCGGGATCGCCCACCGGCAGTTCATGATGATCTACCACAATAACGTCTTTCCCCTTTTCCACTGCCCACGCTATTTCGGCCGCGTTGCTCACCCCACAATCGACCGTCACCAAGATATCAAACTCCGGTAAGAGTTCCGCCAGTACTTGTTGATTTAAACCATAGCCATCATCAAACCGGTGGGGGATAAATGGCGTAACCCGCGCCCCCAGCTGCCGCAAAACGAGCGTGACAATCGCGGCTGCCGTTAACCCGTCCGTATCGTAATCCCCATATACTAACACTCGCTCCCCTCGTGCTCCCGCTCTCGCTAAACGCTCCACGGCCGCTTCCATACTAAATAACTTTTCTGGTGCATGGATAGCCTGCTTGTAGACCGGCGTATAAAAAATATCACGTTCACTTTCCGAAACACTCCGCTGCTGCAGTAACACTGTTTCCAATTCAGCTAAAGACTGGACAGCCTGCCCGACTATCCCCCACGTTTTTTTCATACCCGTGGGCCCTTCTTAGTATGTCGAGCCACGGCGTCGGGTTCAGCCATCACATGCTGCTCCAGTTTACGTAACAACGTGACGATCGCCCCATAATTTGCCAACAGCCCAGCTACTTCCTGTTGCAAGCCGTCGCGCTGCCCCACCACCGTCAACAACCGTAACCAATAATCAGTCTCAACTGCGCAGGATACGGCTCGTCCTAGAGCCACAATGAAAGCGGGCTGATCATCAGCTGCATTGGCCGTAACTAAAGCCACGCCCACGCCAAAGGCTGCATTGAGTAATCCGTCGCGGGCTATGATCATGCCCGCACTCCCTTCCAATGAATCAGCTAGTAAACTAACGTCGCCGGCCGCCTGAAAAACCCGATCCCATAATTCAGTGCGATGACGTTCCCAAAACGCCGCGTGTTCACCGCTCATAGTCGAAAGCTATCATACCACGGCCGCTTCTTTGCTATAAACTGTCTTAAGACGCTCCAGCCACCCTTGCAGGCTATGAGCCAACGGAGCACTGGTTTCATCTTCAATAACCAGTAAACGATTATATTTAGCCGTCCGATCGGATCGAATCGGCGGCCCGGTTTTAATTTGCCCGGCGGCCGTGGCCACGGCTAAGTCCGCAATAAATGAATCTTCCGTCTCCTGTGAACGGTGCGAAATAATAACTTTCTGGCCCGCTTCCTGGGCTAACAAAATCGCCTGGAGCGTTTCCGTCAACGTGCCAATCTGGTTCGGCTTAATAACCACCGCGTTGGTCGCCATGAGTCGCACTCCTTCTTTTAACCGCTGCAAATTAGTGGCATACAAATCATCACCGGCCACTTGCATCGTCTGTCCATGGGTCTTCATCATCATCTGCCAGCCCGCCCAATCATCTTCAAAGAGAGGATCCTCTAGTGAAATAACCGGATACCGCTCCCGCCACGTGCGGTAGACATGCATCAGATCCTGCACCGCCATAACGGAACCATCAAGGGTATACTGCTTAAGTTCCACGTCGTAAAATTCAGACGCTGCCACGTCCGCCCCTAACACCGCGTCCACCCCCGGCACATACCCCGCCAATTCAATTGCCCGGGTCATCAAAGCAAAGGCCGTCTCGCTTTGCTGCAAGCGCGGCGCCAGGCCGGCTTCACTGCCCACCCGCACCATTTGCCCCTCTTTCTTAAGCAATTCCTGCAACGCATGATACACCTCCACCCCCATGCGCAGCGCTTCTGAAAATCGCGGCGCGCCCACCGGCATCAGCAAAAATTCCTGTACGGCTATCCCGCTATCAGCATGCCGCCCGCCGCTCAAGAGCGACAATTGCGGCACCGGCAGGGCCATCGTTTTCTTTGGAAACAGTTGCTGCAAATACAAATATAAGGGTAACCCTTGCGCCGCCGCCTCGGCTCGCGCTACGGCTAATGACGTCGCCAGAATTGCATTGGCGCCCAGCCGCGCTTTATTCGGCGTTCCGTCTAACTCAAGCAGCGTTCGATCAATCTTAACCTGATTAGCCGTATCCTTACCCAAGAGCGCCGCCTGAATTTCCACGCGAACGTGCTTCACCGCTCCCAACACCCCCAGCCCCCCATAGCGCTTCTCATCTTTATCGCGTAATTCCACCGCTTCATGCCGCCCGGTGGACGTTCCGCTCGGCACACTGGCCTCTCCCACCAGTCCTTCCGCCGTCACTACCTGCGCCGCCACCGTTGGCTGCCCGGCCGAATCCAGCACCTCCCGCGCCGTAATCGATTTTATCTTAGCCATACAACGGTACTAATCCCGGCAAAGATTTTCCTTCCAAAAAGGCGACCAGCGCTCCGCCGCCGACCGACACATGGTCAAATTTTTCAACTAGGCGCGCTCTTTCTATTTCTACTACCGTGTCACCGCCACCGACTACGCGCCAGGCCGCCTGCTTGGCTAACCCTTCGGCCAATTGCCGGGTGCCGACGGCATAGGCCGGCACTTCAAACCGCCCCACCGGTCCATTCCACAAAACTGTTTTTGCCTTGGCGCACTTAGCCAAAATCGCCCCGACTGATTTTGGTCCGATATCCCACACTGGTTCCTGAATCGATTTCAGTTCTGACACTGGTACCGTTCGGGCATCTGTACCATCCTCGGCGCCGACTACCACATCCTCGGGCAACAATAACTTATCACCCGCTAATTCCAGTAACTCTTTAACCAACAGCAACTCCTTCTCTTCAACTCCGGCGGCTTGCCCTGAGCCTGCCTGCCGGTAGGCAAGGCTTGTCGAATGGGCTACCAACAAAACATTCGCAATCCGTCCCCCCACTGCCAAACTATCAACACGAGGAACTAACTGCCGCAACAAATCAATCTTGGTCGACGTCTTGGCCCCACTGATAATGGCTACATAGGGACGTTCAGCATGCGTCTGCAAACGCTGTAAGGTCGTGATTTCCAGCTCCGTCCGCCGGCCGGCCGCCGACGGGAGCAGTTTTGGCAGTACCGTTAGTGAAGTATGGTCCCGGTGGCTGGCTGAAAACGCTTCGTTAACATAGGCTTCGGCCAAATGAGCCAACTGCCGACCAAACGTTTCGTTGGGATGCAGTTCCCGTATATCATCCCGCACGTTTGGCAATAACAACATTCCCCCCGGCTCCAGCGAATGAATTTGTGTTTCCACCCGATCGCCATACAACGCTCGTCCGGGCACGACGTCTTCATGTAACAATTCTTCCAGCCGCCGGTGCACTGGTTCCCAGGCCGCGCTGCCCCCCTCCTCTTCACCAAAATGAGTTAGCAGTACGATACGGCAACGACGTTGCTGCAACTCTTGTAAGGTAGGTAACGCGGCTTCAATCCGATAATCTTCCGTCGTGTCCACCCGCGCATCACTGCCCACCGCCACGTTAAAATCAACCCGCACCAGCACGGTCTTACCGTCCACCGGCAAGCTATCCAGTGTACGCAGCAACTTGGTCGACCAATCGGTTGGCATAACCCCATTCGTTATCATACCAGCCCAGCACTTTCACTAACCGGCCGGTCACTTGCGTTAATCCCAAATCGATAATCGCCGAATGTGGGTCGCCAATAAAATCGCTGGAAACCGCCGGTTCATCCGTCACGGCCAAGATAGTTTGAAATTCCGGTTTGGCCGCCGCCGCTCGCCAAGCCTCATTCACCTCATCCACACTGGCCTCTTTTTTCAATAAAAACGTCACATCAGAAATCGACACCGTTGGCACCGGCACCCGCAGTGACAAACCAGTCACCGCTCCTTCCAACTGCGGCAGTGTTCGGGTAATCGCTTCCGACGCTCCGGTGGAAGACGGCACAATATTCAAGGCGGCCGCTCGCCCCCGCCGGTAGTCTTTCGTCGCCGGGCCATCTACTAAACTCTGCGTGGCCGTATAGGCGTGCACTGTCGTCAGCATTGCCCGCTCAACTTCAAAGGCTGCTGCCATCACACCCATCATGGTCGCCGCACAGTTTGTAGTACATGAAGCTGCTGATACTACGGCACCTTTGCCCGAATTAACGCCGGCCACAATTGTCGGGATAGCATCCTTGCTTGGTGCCGAAATCACCACCTGTTTGGCACCAGCCGTGATATGCGCCCGCGCCTTGGCTTCTTCAGTAAAAACTCCAGTCGACTCAATCACCACCGCCACCCCCATTTTTTTCCATGGCAACTTAGCCGGATCTTTTTCGTGTAAAACGGTGATCTGGTGATCATTAATCTGCAGCCTGTCGCCCGTAACCTTTACCGCTCGGGAATAACGCCCATAAATGCTGTCGTGCTGCAGAAGATAGGCCAGATTGGCCGTATCCCCCAAGTCGTTAATAGCCACCACAGTTAATCCTTCGCGCTCCAGCGCAATTTTTAAAGCGGCCCGGCCAATTCGCCCAAAGCCATTAATGGCTATCTTACTCATAGGGTTGTGCTGTTATGGATTTATTTTCACTAATAAGAGCTTCCAGTTTTTCGGGTGTGAGCAAACCCTCCCGCGCTCCAATATAGCGTACCACTGAAGTAGCGTTAGCATTCCCCCAAGCCATCGCTTCTGGAAAAGGTTTGTTAGAGAGCAGCGCTGCTAAGAAACCAGACCCGAAGGCATCGCCCGCTCCCGTTCGCTCCACCACCGGTCCGGCAAAAATTGTACTATACCAGGTTGTTTTTTCATCGGAAGCATACGCGCCGGCTGAACCATCAGTTAACACTACCCACGCCGGCCCCAACCCATGCAACCCTGCAATAAGTGTTTTGACATCATCAACCGGCATTCCCAGCAAACGAGCGCTCTCCTCCCGGTTCAAAAACAAAAGCTGCGTTCGCTTAAGCAGCTGGGCTAGTTTTCCCTTACCCAGCCGCAACTGATACGTCCCGGGGTTAAATGCCAGCTTCATACCAGTATTCGCGGCCAAGTACTCTTCCACTTGCTGGTGAAGCTGTTCCACCCCTTCGCCCGAAACTGAGGTCAGGTACATCCATTTGGCCGGCTCAAAGGCCGGTAGCTGGTATGGCCGTGGCTCATGATAAACAAAAATAGTCCGCTCGCCGCGATAATTTATTATCACTGATAGATTCGTGCCCCGCGCTTTGTCGGTTACCACGTAACGGGTATCGATTTTCTCCTGTTCAAAAACTTTTTTAGCTTCTTCGCCTTGCGCATCATTTCCAATAATCGTATATAAAGCGGCTTGCAAACCGAGTCGGCAAATACCAACGGCATGATTAGCTGCATTGCCTACCCCCGGCACGCCTGTTTTACTATCCACGGGAATTTTCTCCGCATAATCGAAACAAATCCGGCAGTTATGTCCATCCAGATCACACTGCACTCCAGCTTCATGCATACCTAAAAAAATATCCTGTGTGCTATCACCTACGGCAATCACATCCATAACGTTAGTCTAACGTAGACTTACCAGCCGAGCCAAACAGCTTGATTTTAGTGGCCACTACTCCCTGAACCGCCTCTCGTGCTGCGCCCAATACTTCTCGCGGATCCAGCGCCGCCCGCCCCGAAGCGGCGAGGCTCGCCCGCAGTGCCGTGTCAAAAGCTATCCGGAGCTCGGTATCAACATTAATCTTACACACTTGCATCTTGGCCGCCCGCTGCAAATGCTCATCAGCCATACCGGAAGCTCCATGTACCACCAGTGGGGTCAACGGCACCGCCTCCTGAATCTGTTCCAACAATTCAAAACGAATATACTCCTGCCCGGTGAATGCCCCATGAATTGTTCCGACCGATACGGCCAGCGCATCCACTTGGGTTATCTCCACAAAATGCGCCGCCTGGGTGGGGTCAGTCATCACCGCTTCCGGTGTCCTCCCACCTTTCAATTGCACCATACCTTCCTTACCAAAGATTGCTCCTAGTTCCGCTTCCACCCACACGCCCCGATCGTGGGCGTAGGCTACCACTTCTTTCGTCAAGCGAATATTTTCCTCAAAAGACTTCGTTGAGGCATCCATCATTATTGAGGTATAACCAGCCTCAACACAAGCTTGCACCCGTTCCAGGCTTTTTCCATGGTCTAAGTGCAACACTACTGGAATACTAGCCTGCTCCGCCAGCACCCGTACTAAATTCACCATAGTCTTCAAACCGGCATACTCGATCGCTTTCTCTGATGTCTGCACAATGACCGGCGCTTTCAGCGTATCAGCCGCGCCGACAATCGCCTGCGTAAATTCTAAATTAGAGCTATTAAACGCCCCCAAAGCATAGCCTCGTTCCAGGGCATCAGCAAATAATTTATGTGGCTTGGCTAGCATGTCCTTCCTGCACCTTTTTGATAATTTCCAGAAACTGCGCTGGGTGCGTCGAGGCCCCACCCACCAGCACCCCATCCACCCCCGGCTCATTCACAAACAACCCGGCCGTTTCCGGGGTGACACTACCACCGTACAGCAAACGTACTCGGTCTGACGCTTGCCGATCAAAACGCCCGGTGATCAATTTCCGAATCAATAATAAAATAGCCGACACATCATTGGGATCCGGCTGCTCGCCCGTTCCAATTGCCCATACTGGCTCATAGGCAATAACCAGCTTACTAAAACTGGCCCGCGTTAATTTCTGCAATAAACTGGTAACCTGTTCAGTTATTTTAGTCACCGTTTGCTCGGCGGCACGCTCTTCCGCCGTCTCCCCCACGCAAATAATCGGGGCTAGTCCATGCTTCAAAGCCAGGTCCGCCTGACGCTGCACATCGTCATCGGTAAGCTGATACACCACTCGCTGTTCCGAGTGGCCCACAATGCACCAGCCAACTAAAGAAGCTATTTGTAGCACCGAAACTTGTCCCGTAAACGCTCCTTTCTCTTCACTAAAAATTCCCTGTGCCCCCAGCTCCATTTTTTCGCTATTCTTCACTATTTCCCGTAGTGCTTCCAACGTGGCAAACGACGGGCACACCACTACCTCACACGTCACCGTCACTCCCCGCAGCAGATTTTTCAAACTGCGCGCCAGCTCCAGCTCCCCTTTATACGACAGCTGCATTTTCCAGTTTCCCACCACCAAAGCCTTGCGATCCATACCGTGAGCGTAGCATACTAGATGAACAGAGGAACACGGCGTTCCTTAACAACCCAGCCGTCCGAAGGGAGAAACAATGCAACTGAAACGGGTCTTTCGGATCTACCACCGCCGCTGCCAAAAAGGCACGCACGTTCTATCATTGGCCGAACCTGCCTACCCCTACCGGGTCATTGGTCAGCTCACGGTTACCGAAGCCCCACCAGCTGTCTACCCACGGGAAGTGCACTGTATCCTCAGCGCCCGCTCACTCCAAAAACAAACCGAAAAAAAAGTCGATGCCTGCCTCTACTTCCATGGTATTGTCTCGCTTGCCTCCAACTTCGATGACTTGAATACCGACCCGACACGCATCCTCCACCTGTACTCAACGCCCTACCCACACGAAAAACGTACCACCGCGTCGCAGCTGATGATCGCCCTCACCGCCAAGGAGTATGCTGTCTGGAAACACCTGAAGATGCTCAGCCTGATATCACTGCACATCGAAGCAGACGACGAGCCCAAGCTTGTTCTGCCCGAACCGGCCACCATGGCCGACACCGACGAAATTGTTCTCATCACCCCCCACTAACCAGTGGGGTCTTTTTTAGTATGATACCAACTTAATCTAATCCCTTCCTCTTCTCCCTT
>CAYJWZ010000008.1:0-297 GCA_964374055.1 uncultured Candidatus Saccharibacteria bacterium
CATCTCCTTTACCAACACTTGATGTTGTTAGTCCGGTGCCAAATAGTATATAATGTTTTATATGATTCAAGTGCTGCAACATAGAGTCTCGATCATCATTATTCTTCTCCTGATCATCATCGCGGCGAGCGCTGGCACTGCCTACTATTTTTACCAGCAGTATCAACAAGCTCAACGTCTTTTAAATAACCCGGACGAGGTCGCTCGGGAAGAAGTTAAAAATTTAGTTGAGCAAGTGGGCACATTTGTTGAACTGCCTGCCAATGAGGAGCCTACTGTAGCCACCGTTTCGGATAA
>CAYJWZ010000008.1:307-15299 GCA_964374055.1 uncultured Candidatus Saccharibacteria bacterium
CAAGCTCAAAGACCAGCCTTTCTTTGCCCGGGCCGAGAATGGCCACAAGGTACTGATTTATACCCAGGCGAAGAAAGCCATTCTGTATCGTCCCTCGAGCCGAAAAATTATTGAAGTAGCGCCGATTAACATTGGCGAATCCGAAGCATCAGCTAACTCTCCCGGCCCCTCGCCGTCGCTCGCGCCCATGCGTCTCGCTCTTTATAACGGGACTACCGTGAGCGGTCTAACTAAGAAAATTGAAGAGGACTTGCAAAAACGTTTGCCCGACGTAACCGTTGTGGCCAAAGAAAATGCCAGGAAGAGTACCTATGCCACCACGCTCGTGATTGATTTAACGGGTGCGAAGGCAAGCGAAGCGCAGCGGGTCGCCGCGCTTTTGGAAGGAACGGTCCAAAAAATGCCGGACGATGAGAAAAAACCAGTCGGGGCTGATATGCTTGTGATTATCGGCCAGGACAAAGCAAGTACCACCCCTACTCCTTCGCCGACTGCTACATCATCACAATGAATCGTTGGGTGCTTCTTTCCCTGGTCGTGGGCATTATGGGCGTGAGCGGTGGTTGGTATGTGTACGCTCAACCCAGCTCACCATTTACCGAGGTACGGAAACACAAAGCGCTGGTTGCGCTGCTTGGTCGTGAGCCTCGGTTAGAAGCCGCTCGGAGCAATAATGAATGGATAGCGCATCAAGGAAAGTTTTTTACACTCTCCTATCCCGCAGCGGCCAGCCGCTACGACCGGCCAAATGAGAATATTGAGAATAATCCTAATCTGCTCGAATTCTGGCGAGCGGATATACTTGAGCCGCGCCTCACGATGACGGTCCAAGTGTGGCAAAAGCCTGTCAATACAACACTCGAGGAATTTCCAGCCGTAGCCTTGCGTCAAACCAAAGGAAATATCTATTCCGAAAATACAGTAACGATTGATGGACAAAACGGAATACTTTTTAGTCGAACAGACACCGATGATGCGGGAAAATACGAACAGGTTGGATTTACAGAATATTCAAATAGAATCTACGTCATTGCCATAACGGCAGCCGATAGGGATACGCTTACCACCACTTTTGAACACATTATACCGACAATAAAGCTAAAATAGCCGATAGCAAGCCGTGTCTGCTATACTATATGGCATGTTTGGTCGTTCACTGATCTTCCAACGTCACTCTACTGTTTTATCGATTTCACTTCTGATACTACTGCTGGTAGGTGTGATGTTTTTGATCAGCTATACCATGACTAAGCACCAGATAACCATGTACTTCCATCAGATTTTTGAAAAGAAAAGTTGGTCACAGTTAGAAGTTTTTCATGAGGGCACGCGGCGACAAACTGAAGATTTTTTTGCCGCCAACCTCGCGGTTGTTGAAAACATGGCTCAAAACGAAACATTAATACAGAGTTTGGGAAAAAATGACCTTCAAACATCCCAGAAGATACTTGATCAGCAGCTTTCCACCAACCATCGTTTTAATAGTTGGAGCGTTATAGACCAAGAAGGTACGCTTCTTGTCATTGCTACCGAATTTCCGGATCAAAAACGACTTATTGGCAGGAGCTTCAGTGATCGTCTCATCTTTAAGGAAACAATTGTCGCGCAACGAACAACGATCTTTCCGGTGTTTGGTACTCTCACCGGTCGAAATGTAGTGTCGTTTAATGTTCCCGTATTTTCAGAGGGGAAGCTCACATACGTGATTAGCGGCGCGTTGGTGTTACAAGGCCTAGCCGATAAGTTAAACCTGACTAGCACTTTCAGTGATTTTGCTTCAGTGGTGGTCAGTCAAGCAGGAGAGTTGTTACTAGAAGACGGGCGCCCAGTACAACAGAAAATATCTCTTGGTGACCATGACCGAGTCATTACTCGCTTACTGGCTGGTGAGCAAGATGTGACCGAGAGCGAAATTAATTATCGCCAAGAGCCAGTCTTGGCTCGCGGCACCGCGCTCACGCTCAATAATAATACAAAGATTATTCTCGTGAGTTATTATTCAGTGCGTCAGTTTGAAGATGAGAAAAAAAACCTGCAGCGAGAGATTGATGATATCACTCAGCGGCTTCTCCTTAGAAATGGAGCGTTATATCTTCTGACGATCAGCGGCCTTGCTTGGTTAATGCGACGGCATGATGCAACAGCGCACCATCCTTAAATGGATCCTTTTAATTACTGCTATCGGAGGGATCACACTCGCCATCCGCTCTTTGGTTGAACGAAAAGTTATCGGGGTTTATGAGAGAGTCGTGAGTGACCCGGCCATTGTTTCGGCTTTCCTCACCAATGATTCAACGGCGATTCAAGAAGTAGCGGAAGGGTATAAACTAGAATACCAACAAGTTACACAAGGAAAAGTGACCTTTGCGACCCGCGCTCGCTTGCCCGTACCGCATATCATACCGATACGAACAGTAGTGGCCTCGGAAGTATTGCCAGAGGATCCGGAGACACTCCTAAAAACACTCGTACCCTACCGGATGTGGAGAGATGGCCGGTTGCAGATAGCAATTCCCCTTTTTTCGAACGTGCTTGACGCGCCCGGCTATATAGTGTATGTACAAGTGTGGCCATGATGCGATCATTGCTTTCATTTCTCTTTACCATTCTTGTCTGTGTAGTTTTGACTATTACTGTCAGCGATTGGATATTGGAGGCAGCGCAGAAAAGCGGCTCAACCATTACGGTACTCGCGACAGTACGACCTCAGCGTATTATCGTGGTTGATAGAAACTTGAAGATTATCAAAATTCTTAGTAATACCGCCCAGGAGGTGCGGCCATTTGTGTTATTAGATAGCGTCGATGGGCTTGAGATACCCTATTCCGAAAGCATTGTTAATCAGTACGCCGATCTTAAGTCCTCGCTCGATTTTTCAAAGCCAGGAGTGGTGTACGAACGTGCCGATCGTGGTCTATTGAATCGAATGAAAAAACTGATAGCGCCCTAGAACAGAAAAAGGTTTAACTCGGCTGCGCCGTCAATTTTGTGATATTGGTCAATTCGGCCCGGACCAGCATTCGTTTGCTGGTTGACCACAGCGGCCAACAGGCCATTAGCGTCACACTTGGCACCGGCCGGTCCGAGACAACCTGATAATCACTTTTTGGCACCACAATCTCACTGCCGGTTACGCGATACGTATAACGCGTGCCATTATAATCAAGAATAATTACGTGTCCCGGCTGTACTTCATTGATCTTCAGAAAAGCGAAGCGATATTTACCCTGCCACGGGTTGCCGGTGCTATGAGCGGAAATAAACACATTACCCAACCGACCCGGTTGAATTCCGTTTGGATACAAAGCGGCGCCTTGTTCCAGAGTTTTGATGACATCTTCGTCATTGATAGTGGGGGAGAGAGCCAAGGGCACATTCACGCCAATTGACGGAATCCGGATCCAATTACCTGCCTGTCCGGCAGGCAGGCCTGACTGGACGTCGCTGGGCGCCGACTCCGGCGGGAAAAGTTGCTTACCAGCCAAAGCGCCAACATCGAGAAAGCCCTCATCGCGGTCTCCAGCTAACGGTAACAGATGATACGCTGGTTTATCCTCGGCCAAGAAGCTCGCCAGAGCCGGGGCAAAACTCAATAGCAAACCAGCGGCTCCAAAAAACAGCATAAAAGCCGATACAAACGTTACGGCGAAAAGGCGGCTAACCGCCCAATTGAACTTCATAGATAACCAACGATTATATACAATTATATAGAAAAAGTCAAGAGAAAAACCCTGCCTGTCCGGCAGGCAGGGTTTGTCCCTTTCTAAAGCCAAAATTATACGTCCTGCGACTTTACCGTTGAGCGCTTATTGCCCTTTGTACGGGTTACCGCCTCATCCAGCATCGCCATCAACTTCTTGTTAAGTGCCCCAATCAGCTCGCTCGAAACCTTGACCCCCTTGGACTTCAAGTAGGCCCGGACCTTGCTGGCCACTACTAATACCTCTACCTCATCCATTGCCAACACCTCCTTCGTTCATAACGAGGTTATTTTAGCACCGGCGGCTTAAAATCCTCAATTAGGCCTTTCCACACCCATGGCCCGCCAAAGCCTTGGCGTAGGCGGGGCCTGGTCACCACAAAAACAGCCCGGCGGCCAGCGCCAAAACAGCCGTGGCGTGCGTAATCAAGCCCACGTGTTGAATATGAATCCGAATAAAGATGGCTAATACGAGTAATACCGCAATAATCGCAAAAATCAGTGCCGCCAATCGCCGCGCCAGTTGCCAATAGGCTGACGGCGCCGCCAAGGTTGCTGTACTCATTCGATCAGTAAACTGTGGGATAAGAGTAGTGGTCGCCACTGTCGTCTTATTACCGGCTGAATCGTCCGCTGAAAGTGTAAAGGGGGCCGCTCGGGCCGCCAGCAGTGCCCATGCATCAGGTCGAATTGGCTTCGTCGCCGTACCGTCATCAGCCACCGCCTCCGTTACCTCGGCCGCCGTAAAACGCATAGCCACCTGTGATTGATCAGTCGCTGGTGATAGCACAAACGTTAAATCGGCAATCCGTGGTACTCGTGGCGGGGGAGTAGGGACGGGAGTCACCGCGGGCACCCGAGCGGTACTCGGAACAGTAGTTGGCGTTGGAGTGGCCGTCGGTGATGCAGTGGGTTCAAG
This sequence comes from uncultured Candidatus Saccharibacteria bacterium, assembly GCA_964374055.1. Lineage (GTDB taxonomy): Bacteria > Patescibacteriota > Andersenbacteria > UBA10190 > UBA10190 > CAYJWZ01. Next base: position 4,927 of record CAYJWZ010000008.1, read on the forward strand.
CGTCGGCTTCGGGGCTGGTTTCCGTGTCGTGAGTTCGCCGGCCAATGTTCCGGTTGATCGCCCTGCCTGTCCGGCCGGCAGGCCAAAAAAATGCACCACTATCGTGGAAGTTCCGCCTTGAAATTCGCCCGTCACCGCCGCCACCCCTGTTTCGGTATAATCGGGCAACAGCATGTTTTCCTTGTGGCTGGGGCTGGCGATCCAGGCCGCCACCACATCTTCGGCTTCCAGAAAATCAATCGCCAGGTTCTCACCAGCCACTTGGTAGCTATAGCCTTCTTTGTTCATCCAGAACCACGGCGTCACCCCCGAGGGGGAAATATGAGCGAAATAGTCATTCTTTAACATATCCTCGCCCTTTTCCTGGGCCGCTTGCGTGAGCTTGGTGTTAATTTTGAGAGCATTTAAATTGCGCTTGGTTCGCTCGGCGTTAGTCAGCTGAATGATTCGTTCGGTCGTAATAGTAGACAGCTCGGCCTGTACCGGGGTGAGCGCCAGCACCGTGAAGGCGCTTAGCTTCGCTACGACCAGCAACGCCGACAGCAGTGCTAATGGCCCCTTGTTTAGAAGCAGCGGCCGATCATTGTTGGCTGGCATCGGCAACACACACACACAAACACCATTCACGCAACGGGTTACGACGCCCATGCAGACAGTGTAAATCATTTTGAACTTTTTGTGGTTCTTGGTCTACAGTTTGGGTATGAATATTGTCATTATGGCTGGTGGCGGCGGCACTCGCCTCTGGCCCTTGTCCCGCCGGGCTAACCCCAAACAATTCTTGCGTTTAGGTTCGGATAAAACCCTCCTGGAGCAGACCTACGCCCGGGCCCGTAAACTGGTTAGCCCGGACAATATATACGTAGCCACGGCCGCCGACTACGCCGAGCGCACCAAAAAACTCTTACCCGACTTGACCACCGATCATCTCTTTCTTGAACCGGAACGTCGTGATACCACCGCTGCCTTTGTCACCGTCGCTGCCCGCCTAAAAGCCCGCGGCTTAGGAGATGAACCGGTGATTTACATGTGGTCGGACCATGTTTTTTCTGATGAGCCGGCCTTTCTGAAAGCTTTACAGCGTGTTCCGGAAATAGTAACCCACCAGCCTGATGCGATTGTGCTGATCGGCCATGTGCCTATTTCACCAGAAACAATGCTCGGCTATTGCGAAGTCGGCGAACCACTACCCACTGAATCAGACGTGTTCTGGTTAAAACGCTTTACCGAAAAACCAGATCTGGCCACCGCCGAAAAATTTGTCGCCGCCGGCGCCTACTATTGGAATCTTGGCTATTTTTCTGCTCGCCCCGACTATCTTTTGCAGGAAATTCGCCGTGTCTCGCCGGAACTCGCCCCCCCGCTCGATGCCTACGAAGCCGCCTTGGCGACCGGCCAAGAAGAACCACTGACTGCAGCCTATGGCCAGTTCCCCAAAATTTCCATTGAATACACGCTCCTGGAAAAAACACCCCGCCGTATAGCCATCACCGGTGATTTCGGCTGGAGCGACATTGGTAGCTGGGCCACGGTGCACGAGCTCTTCGGGCAGCAGGGCGATCACCAAGGGCATGGGCACCATGTCCACGTCGACTCGCATCACAACTTTGTCTACAACGATACCGCCAAAACCGTTTCCTTAATCGGGATGCAAGATACCGTGGTCGTTATCACTGACGATGCCATCTTGGTTACCAATAAGAAAGATGCCCATAAAGTAAAAGAAGTGGTCGCTCGGCTCGAGAAAGAAAAACACGATACTGTGTTATGATCCACATCGTCGATCGCCGCCGCTTCCTCATCTTTCTGCTGGCGCTGCTGGGAATCCTGGTCGCTCTCCTGGCTCTCATTTTCTCCCGCGCCACCGTTCGACAAAGGGGCGAAATAACCATCAAAGAGGGCCAAGCCGCCAAGACCGTCTGGGCGGAACTCAAACAAAACGGTTTCACCCGCACCACCGTGCCCTGGCGCTATGCTGCCTGGCGTCTTACAGCCAACGATAAACTGCAAGCCGGAAAATATCGACTGGAAGCCGGGGAGCGAGTACGCCGCGTGGTTGAACGGTTTGTGAGCGGCGACGCCTTGCCCAATGAATTTACCGTTACCTACCCCGAAGGCTTTACGCTCGAGCAAATGGCCGCTCGCACCGCTGCTCGCGGTATTGGCACGGTCGAAGATTTTAAAGCGGCCGCGCAACCGCCGCCCTATTCCGAAACCTTTGCCCACCTGGCCGAAGTGCCCGAGGGACGCGCTACACTTGAAGGCTACCTGTTTCCTGACACCTATCGTTTGGCGGCCAACGACACACCGGAAAAAGTCATTCGTCGCATACTGACGAATTTCGATGATAAAGTAACACCCGAACTGCGCGCTGAAATTAAAAAGGCTAACCGAACCCTTGATCAAATAGTAATCATGGCCAGCATCATCGAACGCGAAGTGGTAAGCGATGAAGATCTCCATGTCGTGGCCGGTATTCTCTGGAAGCGCCTTGATGACGGCGTCGGCCTCGATGCTGATGCCACCATTCGCTATGCGCTGAATAAATGGGATGGTGCCCTTACCGTGGCTGATTTAAAAACCGACTCGCCCTATAACACCCGCCGCTATCGCGGCTTGCCATCGGGGCCAATTAGTAACCCGGGCCTGCGCGCACTACTAGCCGCTATCCGGCCACAAACAAGTGCCTATTACTACTACCTGTCCACACCGGAGGGAGAGACCATCTTCGCTAAAACTAACGCCGAGCACAACCAAAACAAAGCCAAGTATTTAAAATAAAGACATGCCAAGTAAAAAACAGCGAGAGCGATACAGGTATACAGCTGATTTAATAAGTATTCGAACTGGTCTTTCTTTTTTGAGTAAAGCACTAGAAAGCAGCCACAAACATGCAATCAAACGTTTAGATAGAATCATACTCCGCTTAGAAAAACTGAAGGAAAAACCATATTCCACCCGTCGGGTGGAATCTGTGGGTTGAACGCCGCATAGACCTCCTTGAGCAAAAAATCGTCACCACATAAACCGGACCTTGCATTTTTTGGGGGGGTGTGTAATAAACAAAGCAGTCATCCCCAGACCCAAGGCACCCTTAAGACCTTGGCAGGAAGGCAATCAGCTTTCTTGTAGTCCACGGATGACCGTGGCTTTTATATTTTTAAACCCCCCGCATGGCACTTACCCGTCAACAAAAAGAAGCCCGCGTCGCCCAAGTTTCGACTGAACTAAAAGCGGCCACCTCAGTGGTTTTTGTGGCCTATGACGGCCTAACGGTTGACGACCTGGAAGAACTCCGTGACCAGCTCTTTTTGAGTCAAAGTCGCCTGCAAGTCGTTCCCAAACGCCTGCTCAAATTAGCGCTGAAGACTGCCCGGATGGACTTCGATCCGGCGGCTCACATGGGCCAGTTAGCCATTGTTTGGGGGAACGATCCCGTCGCCCCGGCCAAGGCCATGCACACCTTCGCCAAGAAGAACGATAAAGCCAAACTCGTTGCCGGTGTCCTGGAAGGCGTAACCCTCTCCCAAGAACAAATTACCGCTTTGGCTATGTTACCCTCCCGTGAACAACTTCTCGGTCAACTAGTGAGTGTGCTGGCCGGCCCGGCCCGCGGCTTGGTACAGGTATTAAGTGGCGTTCCGCGCCGCTTCCTCTACGCCCTGAAAGCGATTAGTGATACTAAAAATTAATTAATCTCTTAACTATAATTCTATGTCAGCCGAACAAGCAAAAGAACAAACAAAAACTGCCGTACCAGCGAAATTTAAAGACCTGGTAAAAAACATCGAAGAAATGTCGGTGCTCGAACTGTCGGAGCTTGTCAAAGTGCTCGAAGATAAGTTCGGTGTCTCGGCCGCCGCGCCCGTCGCTATGGCTGCTATGGCTGCTCCCACCGCTGGTGCTGACGCCCCGGCCAAGACCAGCTTTACGGTCGAACTGGCCGCCGCCGGCGGGCAGAAAATCGCCGTCATTAAAGTCGTCCGGGAAATTACCGGCAAAGGCCTGAAAGAAGCCAAGGACCTAGTGGAAAAAACTCCCGCCGTCTTGAAAGAGAACGTCAAGAAAGACGAAGCGGAAGAAATCAAAAAGAAACTGGAAGACGCCGGCGCGAAGGTAGAGTTGAAGTAAACCCCCTTTATCCCCCTTATCAGGGGGAAAATAGAAAGCTCCCTCCCTGACAAGGGAGGGATGGGGTGGGTTTTGCGCTATACTGCTTAGCATGGTCATTGACTATTTACGCTGGCAATTTATTGATGGGCCACGCTGGTTACTGCGCTTTGCCTGGACACTGCAACGCGTGCTGTGGCGGTTCTTTTCGGTTAGTCTCATGCTACGCACACTGTTTGCCCACTGGCATCGTGACGCCCTGGCCTATCAACCCGGCGGGTTAGGCGAGCTCTTCAAAACATTTGTCATGAATCAGATCTCCCGGCTGATTGGTTTTTTTATTCGCGTCTGCTTGCTCAGTATCTGGTTAGTAGGTGAGCTGCTGTATATTCCCTTAGCGGCCACGGTCGTACTACTCTTTCTCTTCTGGCCCATTCTACTGATCGCTAGCCTCGTCGGTGTCGCCTTCTTCGGCTGGGAACTACTTGCTCTAAATGCCGCTGTCTCGGCTGTCATAGGGTTGCTGTTTGTTACCACCCGCCCTTCTAAAGTGAGCCCACCAACTACTTTCGAACAACTGTGGCAAAATAAGCATGTACACGTTTTGCTACGCCGCCTGCAATTCGATCCCGCTAGCACGAAAACCGCTCTGCAGAAAAAAGTGTTGCCAGCTATTGGCTGGCGGGAGCTCATACAAAAGATCTCACCACCAATTACTCCCGAAAAAATAATGGGTGCGCTGCTGACGCATCCCAACTTCAAAACAACGTTACGGGTTAGTAATCTTAGAGAAAGCGACGTCGAGTTTGTCGTCTGGTGGGAATCAGTCGATCGCCAGCGACAAGCGCTCGCCCGCCGTTGGTGGCGACCGGAACGAATGCTACAACTGAGTGGCTTGGGCTTATCGTGGGCGGCTGGTTACACGCCACTGGTTGATCAATTTACCTATTTCCCTAAAGCCAGCGCCTGGGATGAGCTTCCTTTAGGGCGCGAAGAACAGGTTGAACAAGTCATTACCACCTTGGCCCGTGGTAAACAAAGTAATGTGTTACTGGTAGGCCAGCCGGGAAGTGGGCAATTGGCAATTGTGCGTGAAGTTGAACGGCGTGTCCGGAACCAGCAAGCCCACCCCACCCTCAACCACGAGCGTATGCTCTATGTTCACTTGAGTCAGCTCACGGCCGTCGCCCAGGCACTGCGCGAAATGGAACGAGCTGGCAATATTATCGCCGTCTTCGATGGTTTAAGCAGCTTGAGCACCGAAATCGATTTGGTGTTACCGTTTTTAGGCTCAGCCAATGTCCGGGTGATTGTGCTGGCCGCCACTGACGAATATCATCGCTCGATTGCCAAGAATGCCGAACTTATGCAGCTTTTTGAAGTCGTGGCTGTTCCACCCTTATCCGAAGAAAATACTCTGCGTCTCCTGGCGGCCATTGCACCGCGCCTGGCCCACGAAAGCGGTATCTTTTTGCCGTACCCGACGCTGCGGGCCATTGTTGATGGTACCAGCTCAATTTTACCCAACATACCCTTGCCCGAACGCGCCTTTGATTTTTTGAGTGAAGCCCTCGTTATTGCCGAGGTACGAGGCGATACAATAATGACCAGCCAACAGATCTATGACCTGATTTCCCGCAAAGTTGGTATTCCACTCGGTGAGTTAAGCGGTGAAGAGCGTACCCGCCTGCTTAACCTGGAAGATACCATCCACCGTCGCGTCGTCAATCAGGAGGTGGCGGTTCGCGCCGTGGCCCGCGCCATGCAGCGCGCCCGCGCCGGCACCCGTACGCTCAAACGGCCGATTGGCACGTTCCTTTTCATTGGTCCCACCGGCGTGGGAAAAACGGAAACGGCCAAAGCGCTAGCCGAAGCTTATTTCGGTTCGGAAAAGGCCATGGTCCGCCTTGATATGTCGGAATACGGCGACGTTGAAGCTCCCACCCGGTTGATCGGCAGCGCCGACCACCCCGACGGGCGCTTAACGGATGTCATCGCCGATCACCCTTTTGCCGTTCTGCTCCTCGATGAATTTGAAAAGGCTAATCCGGCCGTGCACCAACTGTTTCTGCAGGTGTTCGACGAAGGTCACTTAACCGATGCGCGCGGCCGCGTGATTTCTTTTAAGCACAGCATTATTATTGCTACCAGTAATGCCGGCGCTGAATTTATCCGCGCCCGTATTGCCCGCGGCCCGCTGGCCGATGAGTTTGAAAAAGAATTACGCAATCACATTCTTGAAACCGGCATTTTCCGCCCGGAACTGATTAATCGTTTTGACGGCATGATTACCTTCACCCCGCTGACGACCGAACATCTGGCCACCGTTGTCCACTTCATGTTACGCAGCCTAAATCAGCGGCTCGATGCCGAACACGGCATTACGATTGCCGTCACGCCCGAACTTACGCAGTATCTCATCAAAATTGGCTATAACCCGGAGTTTGGCGCCCGTCCCCTGGCCCGGGCGGTGCAAGACACCGTCGAATATGTGGTGGCCCAGCGCGTCTTACAAGGAACAGTGACACCCGGCGAAGAACTGGTGCTGACACCCGAGATGTTAACGGCTACTACCTCACAACGGCGCCGCTAGCAGGCGGCTGCCATCCAAAAAGTAAAGCGTCTTTTCATCGCTGCTGACTGCAAAATCAGTCAGGTTAGTGACATCGTCCAGATATACCTGACGCTCCAACACTCCTTTTTTATTAAAAATCACCACTCGCCGCTCTCTAGGATCAAACACATAGAGTCGCTGTAAATACTCGCTGGTCACCACTCGTTTGGCCTCGCGTAAATCCGGCTCCACCGCCTCGGCTTTAAAATCAGTCGGCTCACCCTTGAACAGGCGAGTGAGCGTACCATCCTCCAGTAAGGCAAACACCGAACCATCGACCGCGATGCTCCGAATGGTGTTCGTCTTAAAATCCTGGCTGGTTATCCATGGCTCACCCCCGCCATACCCGCGCAATGATTTGCTATAACTGACGAGCAGCCCGGCTGCTTGATCCAAAACATACAACCGACTGCCATAGGTCGCGATTGAAGCAATCGTCGGCTTAGCCGACGGCCAAGCTATGTCCTGGCGGGTGAGTGTGCCATCAGTCGTATCAAACAATGCCAGGCCCGGCTCGGCCGTCACAAACAATAACGCCTTATCAGCCTCATGGGCAGTCGCGAGAATAAAGGAACCAATGCCCTGGGTTTGCTCATTGAGCTGCGTCGCTTCACCTGCCGGCCCGACTCGTACCACGGCATTATTTTTTCCGGAAAAGGCATACACGCCATCGGCCAGCGCCACCAGCCCTTGGGGCGACTGACCGCCCACTTTTCCCGCCAAGTCGCTGACGAGCGACGCGGCGCTACCCGCCACGCGCTGAATTTTCTGTAGCCGATCATGCTGCGCTTGAATGGTACTCTTTAATGCTTGGGCTTCTTTTTCGTACCGCCCGGTTGCCAACAGCTCACTCGTCAGTTGATCGGCCTCGCCCAAAAGACGCCGCGCCTGTTCCCGATTATCGTAAATCAAAGCACTGGCCACCGCTTCGTTCTTGGTTTGGGCTTCATGTAAGAGCTCGCTCGCCCGGGCCACCGCCTGATCATCCGTTCGCTTTTGACGGAGCAGGAATAAACTCCCCACAAAAGCCACTGCTAACAGCAAGCTAATAAGTGCCAGTATTTTGCTCATTACTGGTAAGCGCTGCCACAGGCCGCGCCAGTCGGGGCGCCGCAGAGTGGGCAAGGAGGGCCGCTTGGCCAACGTTTTAACCCGTGCACTAGCCAGCGAAGATGCCACCACTACGACCCGACCACCGCGGGCCGAACCGCGTTTAATAAGTGGCCACATCGTAGCTAGTGCATACTGCTTAAGCTTGCTACATACATGGCCCAGCAGCGCCAGTAAACTTTTCAGACGCGAAGTATAAATGATCAGCGGCTTGCGTGGCAGCGGCACTGTCGGCAGCGCTGCTCGCCGCCGCTGTAACCCCACCTCTTCCCGCGGCTCAGCGATCGAGGACGGCAAAATAGAAACAGTCAGCAAGCCCAGCGGCGCCGTCGCTTTGCGATCCCCGTACAATTGTTGCAGACGTAACCCAATCGTCGAAGCCGAATGGTCTACTGAAAAGCGTAGTAAATCAGCTTCACTAAAAAGATTTAAAAAGTGCCCAGTGCCAAAAAACAAAACATCACGTGCCGCGACTGTGCCGCTGGCCACTTGAGAAAATGTTCGTAGCGGATTAGTAATGGGCAAATGTGACAATCCGTACGAGATATTCGTCAGCCGCCGCCGCCGCGCCAGTAGCAGGGTAGCCTCGCCGGCCACACTAATGTGCAGCGCCGAGCCTGCCTGTCCGGCAGGCAGGCTCGCCAACAAACCCACCACCACGTTGAAGTAACCCATCCAATCACGCACGCCGCGCTCCGCCGCCTCGTGCAACACCAGATTCGCCTGATGCAAAGCCGATTCGAAACTGGCCACCACCCCTCGTTTCGGATCCCGATAGTATTCCCGTTGAATGGCCGTAATCGTCAGATCAAGCAATTCATTACCTACCCCCGCCCTCGTTTCTGTTTCCGCTACGGCCAACAGAGAACCAAGCGCCTCTTCCGCCGGCGACGGCTCAAAAATATACGTCTCGCAGACGAAGTTTTTACTCGTGCCAAGCAACAATTCGTTAGTATCGGGCTGAAACTTCATACTCAGCCAGTATAACACCGCTCGGCTGGCTTGCGCATGGGATCCGCAGGCCGTATCCTGTAATTCTATGACCGTCCCCCCGTTTCCTCTGGAAAAGATTTTTGGCTCGCGTACCCGAGTCAAAGTCATGACGCTCTTTTCCACCGGTGTCAAACGGCCCTATTACGTCCGTGAAATCTCCCGCCATGTCAACGAACGCTTAAATGCCGTTCGCCGGGAACTGGAAATTTTGCGGAAAATCGGGATGCTCACCACTTACAATGAACGCCGACGCAAATATTATGTAGTTAATCCCGTTTTCCCTCTGTTGACGGAACTAACCTCCATCATGCAAAAGTCCGGCCCCGGCATTGAAGACGTACTCTTCAAAGACATTGATCGCTTGGGGGATATTCGCTTTGCCGCCTTGAGTGGTTTCTTCACCGGCACCAAAGATGCCCCAACCGATCTTCTGATTGTCGGTACCACCAATGATGCTCGGCTCACTACCTTCGTTCAAAAACTGGAAAAGCAACTGCAGCGGGAAATTACCTACACGCCTATGACCGAGAATGAATATAAATATCGTCGCAACTTTAACGACCTTTTCCTCCGGCAAATCTTTACCCATCCCTTCAAGGAGTTAGTGAATAAGCTGGGTCCGGATCTGCAGCCCATGGTAGCCACAATCAAGCAGCCCGCCTCTATTCTCAAAGGTACATGAGGGCAGTTAGCTCAGTGGTAGAGCATTGCATTCACATTGCAAGGGTCGCTGGTTCGATCCCAGCACTGCCCACTAAGGTTCGCCCGGCATCCGCCGGGCGCCCCGCGAATGCCGGGGCGATCCCAGCACTGCCCACCGCCACCCATGCGTGATCCGTTAGACTTGCGAACCAGGCGAGGCACGTCGCTGGTTGTCATTATCACCCGCCTCCTCTTTGTTATCTATTTTATTGCCGAGGCCGTGATTATTGCCCAGGGACGTCTGCCGCTGACTGATATCAGCTGGGTGATCTACCTCGTCATTTTGTACTATCTGGCCGAACGTTTCTACACCGCTTTCTTGAAAAGAGGGATCGACTTGAGCTTTGCTTTTCCGCTGCTCTTTGCCGTCTATGTACTCAACTTCGTCTCGCTCGTACTGCACGCTCAGGAACAATTACCCCTGTTAAATCGCGCTGAACATTTCACCAGCTTTGTCTTTATTGGCTATGTAATTTGGGTATTTTTTATTCAATACTTGCCGCAAAGAGTCTGGCATCGTCACCCCTATTACACGTCCATTCTCGTACTATCAGTCTCGTCACTCCTCGGCGTTGGTAATGAAATCGTCGAATTATTTCTTGATTCCATCTGGAATTCCCGTTTTATTGGTGACCACTATGACACCTCACTTGATCTCCTCATGAACGCACTCGGCACCGGCTTATTCTTAGCCGTCCGCTTAATTTTACTGAGCGTTGAAGACGACGTTACATGAAATTTCGGAAATACCAACTCGTCATTGCTAGTGTGCTGATTTTTATAATAGGCCTTAGTGTTGGTATCTATTATCAGCGTGAAATACTGGTGTTGCTGCAACACAGCG
>CAYJWZ010000008.1:15309-18500 GCA_964374055.1 uncultured Candidatus Saccharibacteria bacterium
ACCAACCCTGCAGGAGTATTTAAAACAAGGCGCCGTTGTGCTACCTCTCGGCCGGAATTTTGGTGAGCCGGGCAATATGGTCGTGACCGCCCACAGCAGCGGTACGGCTGCCTTCGGGCCCTATCGCTTCGCCTTCGCCAAGTTATCTGAATTAAAAACGGGTGAAGAATTCTCCATCGCTCACGACGGTCGTCGCTATACCTATCGCGTCTACGGGCAGGAAATAGTCTGGCCTCATCAGGTTGATCGTCTGCCCAACGACGATCGTTCGACCGTTACACTAGTCACATGCTGGCCGCTCTGGACTAACTTTAAGCGACTACTTGTACATGCTGAGCTGGTAGAAACGGAATACAGATAGGCTGCCTTGCAGGCCATAGCTTTAGCGACGGCCTGTGGAAAAATCAGCCCGCCCGCCAGTTGCGGGCGGGTGCTTCGTGGTATAAAGTGGTTAAGCAGTGGATAAAAGTGGGGAATAGTGGGGAACACTGTGGATAACTAAGAACTTCACTTACTCCCGTACTTTTCTAATTTTCCTATGTTTATTGGCGAATACGCGCATAGCTTAGACCAAAAAGGGCGCTTAAGTATCCCGGCAAAATTTCGACCGTTTCTACAGAGTGGAGTCGTAGTAACCCGCGGGTTAGATCACTGCCTCTTTCTCTATTCGAAAGGGGAATGGGCCGCTTTAGCCGCCAAAATTGCTGCCTTGCCCCTTAGTTCCAAGAAAAGTCGGGCTTTTGCCCGGCTGATGCTGGCTGGTGCCACTGATGCCGAACTTGACGGGCAGGGGCGGGTGATAGTACCGGAATACTTACGGAACTATGCCGGCCTCAACAAACAAGTGGTTATTACCGGGCTCTATAATCGAGCTGAAATCTGGGATGCTGACGCCTGGCAGAAGTATAAGCAAGCTACCGAAGACTTAAGCGATGACATTGCCGAAAGCCTCACCAGCCTTGGCGTCTAAGCATCAGCCGGTGCTCATCGCCGAGCTGCTAAAACTCTGGCAGGCGAACCCTGGCGATCGGTTGCTCGATGGCACACTCGGTGTAGGAGGGCACGCTCGCGCCTTTCTGGAAGCGACTGCTCCTACCGGAACCGTTGTCGGTTTCGATGCTGACGAGCGAGCCGTAAGCCAAGCCCGGCAGAACTTAGTGTCTTTTGGCGAGCGAGTAGCATGCCACGTCGGCAACTATAGTCGTCTTTCAGTAGAAGGCCAGTTCTCGCACGCGCTGCTTGATCTGGGCATGGGCAGTCATCAACTGGCCGACCCAACCCGTAGTTTCTCCTTCCAGTCGGCCGGCCCACTTACCATGCAGTATGGGCAAGCCAGTGAACTGCCGCCCGCCGAGATCCAGCCGATCCAGTATCTGGAAGCGCGCCTTGGCTATCCCCCTAATGTTCCTGATCTAGTACAAGGTCTCAAAGTCGATGAACTCGCCTTACTGATCCGTCACTATGGCGAGGAGCGTTACGCTTTCCGGATTGCCAGTGCTTTAAAGAGAAGCCCGCCGCCAGCCACCGGGGTAGCAGTGGCCGAGCGAATTCGCGAAGCCGTACCGACCACCTACGAACATGGGCGCTTACACCCGGCTACGCGCACCTTTCAAGCCCTGCGCTTAGCAGTGAACCGGGAACTGGAAGCGCTACAGCTCGCCTTGCCACACATCATAAAACTCCTGAAGCCGGGCGGGGTACTCACCGTTATCAGTTTCCATAGCCTTGAAGATCGCATCGGGAAGAATTTTTTTAAGACACACCGAAGCGAATTCACCATCCTGACCCAAAAGCCAATCCGCCCCTCGCCCGAAGCAATACAACAAAACCCTCGCGCCCGTTCCGCCAAGCTCCGCGCTGGCCAGCGAAAAACTTAAAAAATTAAACAGCTAACACCAACACCAAAACAAACACATGACCGCGCAAATCCAACAACATGTTTCCCCTCGTCATTCTCAAGTAGGCAGTATTAATCGGCAAACTGTCACGCTTGGATTTAGCCTCGTCGTTTTATTTTCTTTAAGCATGTTGGGCTTCTTCTATCTGCAGCAAGTATTAGAAACTGCTTCCCAAGGCAGCGAAATCAGTGAACTTGAAAACCGTCTCATGGACATAAAAACAGAGCAGCGTTCCCTGGAGTTGGAAAGCGCGCAGTTACGCTCCATTCAGAACATTGAAGGCCAACTAAATACCCTTAACTTAGTCGCTACTGATCGCGTGGCCTATCTGACACTGCCCGAAGGCCAGGTCGCTTTGGCGCCGACGAACTAGTGCGGCTAAATTTTCTTTTTCTTTTTACAGCCGCCCTGTTTCTGGTACTGGCCGGGCGTCTTTTTTTCTTACAAATAGTTCAAGCTGATTATTACGAAGCCCTGGCCACCGAGCAACGCCAACGTTCAGCTGAACTCCAGCCCCATCGGGGGACTATTTATGTCTCAGAGGGCAAAAACAATGAGCCATTTCCCATCGCCGTTAACCGTACGATCTGGCGCGCCTATGCCGTACCTCGTGACATGCCAGATCCGACCGCTATTGCCGAACGGCTGGCCCCGGCGCTGTTTAATTTCCGCCAACGTCAAACCGAGCATCAGCAAGCAATTATTAATGCTACTGGCCAACCGCGCACCGAAACGGCCACCGACGAAGCCGGCACAGTCGAAGAGCAAGTCAATAAGCTAAAAGAAGAACTGATCAATAAATTCGATCGGAAAACCGACCCGTACGAACCCTTTTTGCGCCTTTATGAAGTGCTCGATGATGATTTTAAAAAATTTCTGGAGGAAGAGAAGTTAGTCGGTATCCGCCTTGAAGAACAGGAGGCTCGCTTCTATCCCGAGAAAACTTTAGCCGCCCATGCCTTGGGCTATGTTGGCTGGCAGGAAGAAACCCAACGCGGCTTTTACGGCATTGAAGGTTTCTTCGAACCCAAGTTGGCCGGCCGCCGCGGCTTTGTTGAATCCGAGAAATCTGCTGCTGGCCAGTTAATAGGTGTCGGCCAGCGCACCTTTCGCCCGGCCGAAGATGGCGTCGACTTAACCCTAACGATTGATCGCGTTGTCCAGTCATTCATTGAGGCCGAATTGAAAGACGGTGTCACTCGCTATGGCGCCGAGCGGGGCAGCATTTTAGTAATGCAGCCAAAAACCGGCGCCATCCTTGGCATGGCCACCTACCCCACCTTCGACCCAAAC
>CAYJWZ010000009.1:0-6551 GCA_964374055.1 uncultured Candidatus Saccharibacteria bacterium
ATTTACGCGATCACCAGAAAATCACGCCGGACGCACCACACCACCACCACCGTCAGTGGAGCCACCACGACCACCACCGAATACAAACTTAAGTTAAGGCCGAGCAATAAATTAAACAAACCATGGCTGAACCAGGTCAGCAGAAACGCTTGCGCAAAATAGCGTCGCTGATGGTACATACTGAATAAACCGCGCGTCAGCAACGCCCCCATCAGCCCGCCAAAGGTGATGTGGGCCAGTGTCGAAATCATAAAACGCAAAAAGAAAACAAACACCAGCGTATCAACATTTCCTTGTTGAAACAGGTTCAGAAAATACAGCGTATTCTCTAATGTGGCAAACCCCAACCCCGCCGCCACCCCCAGTACTAACCCATCAAACACCTGGTCAACCGCGCGGCTATACCGAAACCACACCCGCAGCAGAAGGTACCGTAACCCCTCCTCCACTACCGCCACTACTAAAAAGGTCGCCGCCGCCGGCAGTAAAATATCCGACACTGTTTGCACTGGTAGGACCGGCCCGTTGAAATAGTGACTGGTCGCCGGCGATAGCGCTTCCCACAGCCGGGCCGCATATTGCTCTAATTGAAACGCCACTATCACCAGCCCTAATCCCCCGCCAAACGCCAAGGCCACGGTCGTGGCCTTGACCGGCCGATCAGTCCGCCGCAGATACCATAACCAGATAAACAAGCCGGCCGGCAGCAGACTAAGTAGAAAAGCGATAATCCCCAAGGCGACTCCCGGCGGCAGAACAATTACTTCTTCCATTCAGCTTGGTTTTCAAAAAGCATAGCGGCGTACTCCCGGCAAACTTACCGTAGATTTTTCTTCGGTCATACTATCATGCTATAGGCGATTACTAAAGCGCGCAAACTCCGCTTCGCTCAATCCTACCCGACCAAACGCCGCTTCGTTAGCCGGAAAACGAGACGGCCCATGCCAGTCACTCCCGGCTGTCACTAACAAGCCGTGCTGATTGGCATACTGCTTAAGCTGTTCCGTTAAAGCGCTGTCATGAAAAGGATGTCGTACCTCTATTCCATCCAGCCCGCCGGCCGCTAACTCATCCAATAAACTCCACAAGCTGCGCTCGCTCCCTTCGCGCGCCAAAATTCCCGGATGGGCCAATACCGCTTTTCCGCCGGCCGCATGTAATAACGCCACGGCCGCCGGTGGCCGCATGAGCCAATCGCCATAGGGCACATAACATGCCCCGGGCGGCACCACGGCCCGATGCGCTTCGGTCACCGACAAACTATGTTTTACTACCAATTCTCGTGCCAAATCAAACGATACAAAGCTCGGGTCGGTCATTCCCCTATAACGCGCCTCAATCCCGTCGATCGATACCCGATTAAAACCGGCTGCATGACAACGAGCGACCATTTCTTCAAGTCGTCGCCGACAGCCTTCGCGGGTAGTACGAAGTCCGTCACCTAGAACTGAACGGTTAAACTCTTTCGCAAACCCCAGCACATGCACATCATCCCCGTTATAAAACGTCGAAATCTCTATTCCCGGCACCAAGGTAATACCAGCCTCGTTCGCCGCGGCCGCTGCCGCCTCCAGCCCCCACAGGCCATTATGATCGGTCAGGGCCAGCCCCTTAAGTCCCCGCTCTTTCGCGGCCGCTACAACTGCGGTAGGCGACACATCACCATCAGAACAATCAGAGTGAACATGTAAATCGTACATGAGAACTAACGCGTCAGCGGCAATCCCATCAACGCCAACTGCTCTTTAACTTCTAAAGACGCTTTTTCTGGCGACCATGGCGGCGTGAAAGTAAAGGTGAGTTCTACGTCTTTAACCGCCGGTATTTCTTTGAGCCGCGCCGCAATATCCGCCTTAAACACATCAGTCAGGGGACATGTCGGCGATGACAACGTCATCAGCACGCGCGCCGTTGCGCTTGCTTCATCAAACGTCGCTTCATAAATCAAACCTAGTCCGACCACCGATAGGCCCAGCTCCGGATCTAAAACTGACTCCAGTTGCTTTAAAAGTTCTGATTGATCCACGAGTGACATAGGTACTTACTTGAATAACTCGTTAAAGCGCCCATCAACCTCACTTGACGCTTTACGTTGCTCACGTTCATCCGCCCACTTTGTAAGTTGCTCAATCGCGACTACATCCAACTGTACATTCGGGTTAGTAACGGTAGCCGCACCCCCCGCCATCGGTCGCCACAGCCACCAATACAGCGCCACCATACTAAGCGCCAGACAAACACTGATAACTCCCCCCTCCCACCAGCGCCGCTGGCTAATCAGAAGTATCAAAAACCGCTTCTGCCAATAACGTAACCCACGCCGAGTAAGCTTATTCGGCATAACGAGTACTCAAAAGAAAGGTAAACGCCAGTTCCGCCGCCGCCGTGGCGGGCACAGGCAGGGCTGTCGGTGCCACCACCGGCGTTGCTGCCGACTCCAGCACCCGTAGTTTCCAGCTCTCCAGCCGCATGAGATACGGCAGCTGTTCGGCCACCGCCAGCCAGCTCAACAAGTGCGCCGGGCTGCCTGTAGCCACACCAGCAATCCGGATATCCCGAAGCGGACCCCCGCCAGCTGGCGGGGCTGGTACGACGGCCCCACTGGCATCCTTAAGCTCCACTTCCCGAAGATCAGTAATAACCACCGCTACCGTGCGCTGCGCTCCTTCTCGCTCCATCGCGCCAACCACCACCCCAACCTCTTCACGCCGTGGCAATAATTGCTGTACCCGCTCTAGCTTTGGTTGTTGCTCAGTCAATATCGCCTGTTGGGCCGCTTCCGCGCTCAGCGTTTCCGGCAACTTGGCCAGTGTATCATTTAAACTGGCTGTAGAGGTTCGCAACAACTGAATGCGTTGCCCCAACCAAACCGTAACGGCCACCAGTGCCAGTAACAACATGGCACGCCCAACCCACTGCCAGCCTTTAAAAAATATCTTCATGGCGCGCCCGCCTTACGCTGTAAAGTAAAACTGAACGCCCCCTCACGACCCAACACCAGGTTTGTCAACGGCGCTTCTACCTTTTCTACCCAGTCCAGTGCCTTAAGTCGCTCTTCCAGCGTCGCGACCGCGGCTCGATTAGCCGATGTACCTTCAATCACCAACTGCTGTTTGTCGGCGGCTACGGTCAAGTCGGTTAACTTGAGCTCGGGCGGAACAACCGTGAGCACGGCCGCCACGGCCGGTCCCCACGGCGCCTCGCTCGTTACCCGACTCTGCATTGCCCGGATCAGCTGGTTCAGCCCACGCACGGCCGTCGTTCCCTCTGCCTGTTCGGACGGCTGGGCCGCCGCCGCTTGCAGGCGCTGGTTCATCTGGTGAAGCACCGCCCAGGAAGCACCCAGCGCCACCGTCATTGCCATCACTATTAATACCACCCACCAGTACAAGCGAGCCAGCTGATGCCACACTAAACGACTAAAGCGTTCCCGCTTCACAACCGGCGGCAGCAAATTAATTTCAGCCTTGATCATAACCGTCGTTATATAGTAACTGGTCTGAGCGCCAAACCCACCGCCGTGGCATAGTGCACCGATTCCTGAATATTCATAGGCGCGGCCACCGCCCCATGCTTTGCCCCTCGCACCAGCACCCAGGGGTTACCGCGCTGAATCACCACATTATCAAAATGCTGCAAAAAAGCCTGGTCCAAACCCGGCAAATTAGAGCCGCCGCCCGTCAAAACAATTTCGCGTACCGTATGCTGCGTATCAATACTGTTATAAAACTCCACTACCCCATGAATTTCCACCACCAGCGCCTCCTGCGCCGGTCGAAACTGCGGCGCCATCTGTTCCGGAATCTGGAGCTGCTCCGGCGGCGTCTCCAACATGTGCTGGCGGGCCGCCGTATCGGTACCGGTCAGTAAATCGAGCGCCCCCCGCTGCAAACTAGCTGTAAAACGCACCGTGCCGTGATCATGGACCACCACATTGGTGGCCGACGCTCCGAGGTCAACAATCAGCAGCCCCTGCTTATACCGTAGTTCCGACGAAATCAACGCCCGCACAATCGCCTGACTTTCTAATTCAAACGCTGCCACTTCCACCGGCAAAGAACGGAGCACCGCGTATAACGGATCAATCACTTGTTTTTGAGCTACACCCACTAAAACTTCCATCTTCCCCGCAGCCACCGCATGGCGGCCTGCCTGGCCGGCAGGCGGGTCAGTTTTGTCAGTCTGCCCAGTCACCGGCTGCCAATCGATATAAACATTATCCAGGCCGAAAGGAATATGCTGTGCCACTTCCCATTGCACGGCCTCGTCGATTTCATCCTCGGCCATCAAAGGAATCTCCACCACTCGCAAAAAAGATTGCGTCTCGGGAATGGAAGCGATAACCGTTTCCCGCTCCTTTGGTTTAATCCGACATTGTAACAATGCTTGCATGATCGCCTGCTGCAACTCATCCGAACGCCGTACCACGCCCCGACTCATCACCCCATCCTTGAGCGGTAACCAACAACGCGACACTAACCGATACGGCGCCTGATTCGTTAAGTGAATCAGCTTCAGCGAGCGATCACTAATATCCAGACCCAACATACTTATTGTTCTCCCGGGCTTAACTCATCCCAGGAAATAAATTGGTACTCACCGCTGGCCGGAAAGTAAGGCGGCGGTCCATAGAGTAGGTTCGGATCATAGGTGGAAACCCCTTGTTTATAGCCACTAATCACTTGTCCGCTATTGTTCACCCAGGCCGTCGCCGGCGGTTTACTGCTAGCCATCATACCGTAACGGTTAATTTTCGTCCTAA
Organism: uncultured Candidatus Saccharibacteria bacterium; assembly: GCA_964374055.1. GTDB lineage: Bacteria > Patescibacteriota > Andersenbacteria > UBA10190 > UBA10190 > CAYJWZ01. The sequence continues at coordinate 4,763 of CAYJWZ010000009.1, forward strand.
GCACATAGGGTGACGTCGTGTAATACGGTCGAATAAACCGGCCCTTCTGGGCAATAAACGCGCCATCAAGATCCAAGACATCTTCCGCTCCGGCCCACGGAATAAGCACATGCCGCTGCGCCACGGCGCCGAAGACCCGCGTTCCGTCTCGCACACCGCCATAGGTAATATCACCATTAATAATAACATCAGCATTGGTGGCCGGTGTATCCGGAAATCGCCCGGCGGCCACCGTGATCCGCCCCCTGATTGCACCCTGTACCCATAAGGTATCTTCCACAAAAATAATCCCGCTGGCCGGCACCGCCTTGGTTTCCACCAGCGACTTCGTCCCGATATCGTGCGAGGTAAAGACAGAACCCGTTTCCGGCATATACGTCCAGACATTCGTCCCTTTGGTATTCACTTTATAAATCGTGTAGGTGTTATTCGTAGTGAAAACAATCTGATAACCGTATTTACCTGACGGACCGTAATAGGTATTCGCCGCTTGGGCCGCTACCTTCATGCTCAACAAATCAGCCGTGATGGCTGCGTAATCTACCACCGGCGCCGGAAATTCCCACAAGCTTTGCGTCGTGCCCGTTCCCCAGATACCCGGCTTGGTCGCCGCCGGATTGCACCCATGGTACGTCTGGCAAGTATACGTCGCCCGGGCACTGGTCATCAGGCTATCGGAGGTGCCATCCATGCGAATCCCGCCATTGGCATGTACGGCCCCTTGAATCGTGCTCTTATACCAGGCATCGTCGTTAATTAAAGCCGCATAGCGCGCCAGCGATGGTACGCCGTAGCGTGCCCGCAGTGTCACCTTCCGCGTTGGTTGAGCGGCTGTCGCACCTTCTGACTTGATAACCACCAGCGTGCTGCCCGCCTGCGGCTGCGTAAACGTCAACGTGTAAGAACCCAAAACACCCGTAAACTGATCACTGACTTCCTTCGTTACGCTGCTAAAATTGCTCGGCGCATGCGCCAGCTGCCAGCGCGCATAATTCAAACCCGACTCGGCCACTTGAAAAGCAACTTCATCCTGTGTTTGTAAAACCGCTTGATGGTAGGAACGGGTTACGAGTCCCGTCAGTGCCGCAAAAATAACGACGAACATGGTGACAAACACCAGTGTCATGATTAAGATCCCTCCTTCGCCTCGCCGAAGCTTCAGCGCCGGCGGGCCCGACGAACGCCGCATCTCTACAGCGTATCACACGAGTGAGCCGAGTACTGCCTGCCACCAGGTCGGCACAACCAGGGCATACGTAAACGGGGCCACGATGATCCACCCGATAGCCACCGCGGGCAAGAGCCAGGCCAGCCAACCACGTTTACCTAACCAGCCATCTAACCACAACACCCCAAACATCACGCCAAAAATAAGTGGTGTCAGGTAGTGATACATAAACAACGCCCGCGGAATCCGAATAAACGGCAGCAGCGACAGTAGAAAACCGGTCAGCAACAAACCGCCGCCCCAAAAGAAACGACGCTGCCACATGCTGTGAAGCACGGCGACTGCTAAAAGCAGTGTACTGCCCCACCACACCACCGGGTTACCCAAGAAATAGATCACCCGTTGGGCCGTGCCCTGCCAGTAAAAAACCGGTTTGAGCATAAGCGGCCAATTCCACCATGGGCTGGCAAAGGGGTGCGTAGCCGTCAAACTATAGTTAGCCTGCAACATAAGTTTGTGCCAGGTAACTGTCTCGCGCACAAACGTCAGTAGTAGGGGGCCATCCCAACTTGAAATATGCCAGGCATCGCCCGGCCCCGGTTCACTAAGTAGCCAGAAATG
>CAYJWZ010000009.1:6651-18020 GCA_964374055.1 uncultured Candidatus Saccharibacteria bacterium
AACTTGAAATATGCCAGGCATCGCCCGGCCCCGGTTCACTAAGTAGCCAGAAATGTAACGCCCAGCCGCCGGCATAGATCACCAAAAAAGCCAGCGTCATCACCACCGCTCGGCCAACAAAACGTTTTCGCCACTGGACTAAAAGTAATAAACCAAGCAACGCCACCATCGCTAAGCCCGTAAATTTTGTTCCCACTGCCAAACCAGCCAACGCTCCGCTCAACACACTCCACCACAACCATGCTCGACTCTTACTTTGTCCAGCCGCTCGCCCGCTGGCGAGAAATGCCGACAGCGCCCCAAAAGTGGCCAGCAGCAAAATGCTATCTAAGGCCAACAGCCGGCTCTGCACGATCAGGGCATTATCCAAGACCAGCCACATACCAACCACTCCGGCCGCTAACGGCGACGCCCTAAGTTGTCGCATCACCGCGTATAACACCAGCGGCAGGGCAATGCCGGCCAAAGCTGGTAATAAACGTAAGGCTACGGCCGACACCGCTCCATACGGCTCACTAATATGATCAAAATCAAAACCACCGCGATAACCGAACAAGTAAGCCGTGCCGGCCACCAGTAATTTGGCATGCGGCGGATGAATATCAAAAATCCGCTGATGGGTGCAGCAGTAAGCGGTGATGAATTTCCCAAAATGCACCTCATCAAACACCACTTCGTTCGGGCGAGCCAACCACAACCCATGCGTCAAAATCCCGACAGCCAATAATCCCACCAACCACCCTCGGTCGTTCTTTTCCAACATCCTCCGAGTGTAAATGCCTTGCCTAAATTTTTCTATCTTGACAAAATTTAAATATTAGTATAATATGGGGAAAGCTCGCGTAGAGTTTTTGGCTATCAACCTGTTCTCTTACAATTGAAAATCCTCATCACAAAGGAGAATACACGTGTCCACATTGCAGAGCGTTCTGTCAGTGGTCGCTGGCTTATTGTTCTTCGCTGGTTTCATCCCGTATATTTTTGCCATTTTCCGCGGCGAAACAAAGCCTGCCAAAGCATCCTGGGTCATTTGGGCATCACTCGACACCATCACCATCTTAGGCATGTACGCCAAGGATGCCGTGAATGGACAGATTGTCGGTGCCATGCTCGGAGCGTGGGTGATTGTTGTACTGGCAATCAAGTACGGGAAGCCTGGATGGACTAAATTGGACGTATTCTGCCGCGGCGGTGCCGTTCTCGGCATTTCGCGCTGGCAAGTGTTCAGCGACCCCGTCTTGGCGATTATCACAAGCATGTGCGTCGCGTTCATCGGCTCGATCCCGACATTCGTGTCAGCTTGGCATGATCCCAGCAAAGAAGACCGCATGGCATGGATGATCTTTTGGTTGTCCTGTGTGGCTGCCGTGATTGCGATCCCTTCGTGGACAGTGCAAGATGCGGCGCAACCGCTCACCTTCTTCGCGATTGAGAATGTGATGATGTATCTGCTCTACCTCAAACCACGGGCAAAAAAGCCCGTAGAAAAGGAGTGCGTACCATGAAAGCGTTGAAGTCCATGGCCACGGTCATGGGAATCGCCCTTCTAATGACCTTGCCCTTCATGGCTATCATCGGCTTCAAAGCCCTCAGCGGCACATCAACAGATGTCAGCTCACTCGGCGTGTTCGGCCCGAACGCCACGTTCACCTGCGAGTGGAAGAGTGAGGATGGGCAGCAAGCCATCTTCACGAGTTTGGGCGGCAGTCGGCGCTTCATTGACCTCAGCCAACGGCACATTCGTGTCGACGTCGGAACGCAGTACCGCTTGAAGTCGCATCGGCCACACCCATGGATCACAAAGGTGTATCTCGTCCCAGCCTGAAACGAATCACAAGAAAGGAAGGACCATGGAATCTGTTCTGCGGGCAGCCGCTCGCCAATTTGTGAGCGAGCAACATCTACGCAATGTGCTACAAGGAGCATGGGTACCTCTCTACGACGCTGATGGCCAGCCGTTGCCAGGCATTTGTGGTCGGATCGGCGCCTGTGCCACCAAAGTCGATGGCACGGACATCGGGATTGACCTTATGAAAATGTCGCCGGGCAGCGCTTTCCCCATCCATGAACATGACGGAGATCATATTCTCTACGTCATGTCCGGTGAGGGCATAATCTTCATCAACGGCCAAGACCATGAGGTCAAGCAAGGCGACACCATCTTCATCCCGGCCGAGTACCCTCACGGTGTGCGAACGGAAATCAGCGCCCCCGAACCGCTCGTACTATTGGCCTTTGGCCATCCGCACAAACACCTAGAAGCCAAGGATCGGATGAAGCATCCTGATCCCCAGTAAACCCCGAGACGAATGAAGGTGCAGGTACCTTCATTCCGCAAAACCCCGACCGCCGGAACCTCCGCGCGGTCTTTTTCTTGCTCTGGACACCTCACCAAATCACGGTAAAATGAGACTATGACCAGTGGAGTAGACAAAAAAGTTATCACGACCTTACCACCCATTTCAACAGACACACCACCAACTAAAAATAGCTGGAGAAAAAAAGAAGTGTTAGAAGCGGCTGAAGTACTGCGTGTAGCTCAGCAAAAAGAAGAAGAATGGATTCGCCGAAACTTGAGAGATTAACAAATCAATGGCTTTTAGTTGATACCTCCGTTTGGATCCGGATCAGTAAATACGGAGAAGCAATCCAGAAACCGCTTTTGGATATTGCTCAAAAGTATTCGTGCACACTAACGGTGCATGATCTCATTATTCAGGAATTTATGAGTTACACGATTAAGCAGGACGCATACACTTCCCGCCTAGGTCTTATTAAAAGCTTTGCTTCTCTACCAATCCAACAAGACATTAAAGAATTGGCAGTGTATATCACGCGAATATATGCGATAAATAAAATAAGTTCACCCTCGGTTACTGATTCGATATCAGCCGCTTTCCTGCGAAAATACGCCGGTAAGCTATATCTCTTAACAAACGACATCAAAGATTTTCCAATCGCGGTCTTTAATCCCTTTGAGATTTGGCCATTCGATGGTGGCCAAGGTAATGAATTATTCGCATTTTACGAATACGATCAAGGCCGCTTTAGAAAACAAGAACGACAGTTAGCGCGCGCTGCCTTAAACTCTTAAATTTTTAACGAAGGAGTGGCGGTAGGTTACAAATTTCGTACACTGGGGTTATGAACACCAAAGAAGATCGGGACACTTGGGCAGATACCAATAGCCGCGCCGGCATTACGTTTGGTGTAGCCGTAATCACCCTGGCCATTGTCTACCTCATTTTCTTCAAATAAGCTGAACACATGCGGGAAATTGAAGATGCCATCAATAAAATTAAGCGCGGCGAACAAGAATACAGGAAAGGGCAAACAAAAGCCACCATCTCTCTAGGCAAGTTGGCTACCCAACGGACAAAGAAAAAGCGCTGAGCAAAACCCAGCGCCCTGATGCTAAACAACAACGAGCTCCTGACGAAGGATGAGAATGTGTTCCTCGCCACTGCACTCCTGCAGTTCCTTTCGGAGAACTCGAAAGTACCGCATGGTACCGCGCCAGCGTGAGGCAAGGACCATGACTTGGCGATGGAAGTTTGTTTCCAGTGCGGCACCACGTCGTCCAATGCCGTGCAAATAGGCTGGACACACCGTACATCCACCGAAGTCTCTCTCCAACAGCCGCCGACGGTGAACTGCCACACGCGATTCTCAGTGAACATTCGTGATCTCCAATTTACCTGAAGACGTAGATCTGAGTAGCTTGAAAGAGTTGAGGGATCGAAGTCGCTAGCGCGTGGCATTTGGCTCCCCCTCTCGTGGACGACCGACAGTGCGAAACCGAATTCCTGCTGCTGTGAGCAAGCGCACGGCCACATCTGAAACAAGGAAACAATCGCGGGGAACACTGTGATAGGTCTCCTCGGCCTCAGCGAAAATGTCGATTGCTCGTTCGCAATCATCATCATGATCAAACTGGATCAAGACTGCCATTTTTACCTCCCTCTTGTTGGGATCGTTTAACGGGTCCTCCTTTCTTTTTGGTAAATCTGCTCGCCGAAATCAGAACCGTACTAGCATACTTCTAGGTTGGCGGTTGTCAAGAGTTTGCCGCCGGTACTACCGCGCGGTCTTTTTTTAACTCACTCGCCCAAATTTGTTTTCAGGTTGCGCAATTGCACTTGGGAAACAACCGTCACCGGCGGCGGATCAACCGCCGGGTCGGCATCGATGATCAGCGAAAAATTAATATACTTCACTTCCGTCACGTCCGCCGGCGTCAGCGGTGTCGTCACGGCCGGATAAGTGCCACTGTAATAAGTAAAAACAGGCGCCGCGCCATTTCGAATAGTGGCGGCGACCGTTGTCACAGTTTCCTGGGCCGTATCATACGTCAGCGGAGTACCCGTCGGCTTGATAATCCCCCGCTGCAAATCAGTACCAACCAGTTCATACCGCACCCGTTCAGTCAACGCATCGGCATCGACGTTGGCATAAAAAATAATCCGCTGCGGATCAGCCGTTACCAAGGCATACGAACCTGTGTCGGCCTGACGCAACTCCCGGATGGCCTTTGATAACCGCTTTAACTGGATCCGAGCCGATTCGGTCGATTGCGCTTGAATATACGTTACCCGCGCCAGCGGAAAACCAACCACCAAGAAACGCAACAAAGCGGTCAGGAGTATTAGCGACAACGCCGCCCCAATGACAATTTCTATGACGGTCAAACCAGCCGAGTACTTCATGACGAAGGCACCAGTTCTACTCGCACCCGTGTTGTTCCACTCACGGTCACCGTCGAGGTTGAAGGCTGAAACCCCGGCGCGGTAATTTCCAGCGTATAGGTGCCATCCGCCGGAATAAAGTCAGCCGGTAACTGCGGATTATCAGGAAAATATACTTGCCCGACAGCACCCGTGCCCAGCGTCACATCATAGCCCGTACCCGATAAGCGAACGGTCGCGTTATCCACCGCCAGCCCAACCGGCGACACCGCCGTCACATGCAACGATCGTTCCTGATGCGGCACTAAGGTCGCTACCAGATCCAGTGTCACCCCCGGATCCAGCGTTACCGGCAGCACTAAACTCGTCTCTTGAATATCATAGCTGGTGGCCAGGCCATCAATCGTAAAGTCATAACTATCCCACACCAGCGTATTCTCCGCTACCTGCCCACTCACCCCCGTGGTTCCCGCTCGATTGGTAAGATACACCGGCTGCCCCAAAGAATCAGTGCCAATAGTTTTACTACCCCGCAACGCGTAGGCCACGCTTGGCACAATCGCTTGCGTCGTGTTCTGCGTCCGAATCGTAAGCGCACTCGCGCTATCAATCGCAAATGTTTTTGCCGTCAGCTGGCCAGCCAGCATGGTCAGGTGCCGATGCGCCACATCGGGGCTGAGACTGCTGGTCGCCGTATATGTCTGTTCAGTTGTAAAACCACTCTTCGTCACCGTCAGAGCATACTGCTCGGTCGCCGCTGGCAACCCCGGCAACACTAAATAGCCGGCACTGTCTGTTTGGGTAGTAATGTTGACCGCTGGATTTACCGCACTATTCTGCAATGTCACGGTCGCCCCGGCTACTAAAGCACCAGTCGCGTTGAGCGCCTGAAATAAAAGTGTGCCGCCGGCTGTACCACCCTCCACCCCTGGCGGACTGATCTGTAATAACAAGCGGGTGGTGCGCAATGCCCCGCCGGCGGCGAGCCATGACACTTCCACCCGCGCTTGTTTGTAATCCGTATTCAGCGTATCCGGCGGCGAGCCGGTAATCAGTTTATCAAACGGGTCATCAACGTAGCGGATATCCGTCTTCACCGCGTAGGATAACCCATCGCGGACAATGTTTTCCTGTTGCTTGATGGCTCCGGACGGTACCCCGCCATCCGTCCCAACACTGTTATACGGCAAATTCCTAATCATCTCCGCCCGTTCGTTGGCCAAGGCCAGCGCCACCACTCGTCGTTCTCCTTCTCTATTCATTGCGATATTCAACACAAACAAACCAAAAATGCCCGTTACTACTGTCCCAATAATAAAAGTAGTGATCAGGATCTCAAGAATGGTAAAACCCTCTTGTTTAGAGCACGTTGACCAATCCATAAATCGGCTGGATCACCGACACCGCCAAGGCTCCCACCGCCAAACCAATAAGAATCATCAAGACCGGCTCTAAAATCGAGGTCAGGTTTTTCATCACCTGATCAACCTCACTTTCATAAAACCGGGCTGTTTCTTCCAGTACTTTATCCAGTTCACCGGTTTCTTCTCCTACCTTAACCACGTTTAGCATAAGAACTGGAAACAATCGTTTGGCCGTCGCCAGCCATTCACTCAACGGCTTGCCTTTTTTTACATGTTCACTACTGTTGGCCAGCAGCCGACTGTAACTCGGGTGCGGCGTATTGGCACTCATAATATCCAACGCTTCCGTAAACGCCACCCCACTCTTCAACAATGAGCTCAAACTCCGGGAGAAACGCGCCAAGTTAACCTGCTTCATAATGGAGCCAATCACGGGCACAAATAAAAAGCCATGTAAAGTCGCGGCCTTAATCCGCGGCACCCGCCACAGCCAATACCCGGCCACGGCCAGTGCCAGCATCCCCAGTAACACCAGATACCAGTACCCCTCCACAAACGTACCCAGCGCCAGCAGCATGCGCGTCAGCAACGGCAGCTCTACGTCAAACCCCTTAAACACCTCGGCTAATTTTGGAATCACAAACACCAACATGGCAAAGGCCACCGCAATCAGGGCCGTCACAATCACTGCCGGGTAGAGCAAGGCACCGCGCACGGCGCGTTTTAGTTCATACTCTTTCTGCAGCTGTTCCGCCAGCACTTGCAATGACTGTTCCAGGCGTCCGGTTGTTTCCCCCACGCGAATAAAACTGGTAACCAGCGTTGGAAAAACTTTCGGCCACTTCGTCATACTTTCCGCCAGCGTTTTGCCTTGCTCTACTTCTCGATAGAGTTCACCCAGCGCTGCTCGCAGACTGTGATTCCGCGTCTGCTCCTGCAGTGTCATGAGCGAACGCTTAATATCCAAGCCAGCGCGCAACATCAAGGCAAAGTAGCGAGCAAACAATACCCGCTCCAACACCGGTACCCGCCCCAGCCAGCTCCCAAGCCCACGGCGCGTCGCCGGCACTTTTTTTTGCTCCTCAAAATGCGTCAGCAAAATCCCCTCAGCCAGCAAATCACGGCCGAGCACTGCATGAGACGGCGCCTCGCGCGTGCCGTTCACCACCTCGCCTGTCTGCTCCCGCCGGCCTTCAAAGGCAAACTGCGGCATACTATTCCGTGGCCACGCGCAACACTTCTTCCATGGTAGTCAACCCTGTTACCACCTTACTCAAACCGTCTTCCAACATGGTAATCATGCCTTGTTGTTTCCGCGCCGCGTCTTCCAGCTGTTGTGAAGTGGTGGTAGCCGTAATCAGCAGTTGCAGCTCCGGTGTTACTTCCAGAAATTCATACACCCCCACCCGACCTTTATATCCACCGCTACATACAGTACATCCCACCGGTTCATACAACGACACCGTTGCCCAGGTGGCCGTCTTCGGCACCAGCTCGAGGCGCTGCAATAACGTGAGAAGCTCATCCATCTTTACCAGCCGCTTCAAAGTATCCTGTAGTTGAGGCGTCAGTGCCGCTTGTTTACGACAACTGGTGCACAACCGGCGCACCAAGCGCTGGGCCACTAACAGATTCACCGTTGAAGCCATTAAAAATGGCTCTACCTTCATGTCTAAAAGCCGCGGCAACGCACCGGCCGCACTATTGGTATGCAATGTCGACAATACTAAATGGCCGGTCAGTGCCGCATTCACCGCCAGCGAGGCCGTCTCCTCATCCCGAATTTCCCCGACCATAATAATATCCGGGTCCTGCCGTACCAGTGACCGCAACCCGTTGGCAAACGTCAGTCCGATGGCGGGCTTCACTTGTGTCTGATTAATACGGGGCATGCGATATTCAATCGGATCTTCAATCGTACTGATATTCACTTCAGTGGTGTTGAGCTCCTTCATCGCCGCATACAGGGTGGTTGTCTTACCTGAACCGGTCGGCCCGGTTACCAGCACCATTCCATGTGGCTTGCCAATCGCCCGCCGAAAGATCTCCAGTCCCTTGGGTGACAAACCAATATCTTCCAGTGTCAAACCCTTCCCCGATTCATCCAATAACCGCATGACCACTTTCTCACCATCAAACACCGGCAAAATTGATACCCGAAATGAATATTCATAATCGGGCGTCTTAATTTTGAAACGCCCGTCTTGCGGCAAACGATGCTCATCAATTTTAAGATTCGACAACACTTTAATCCGCGCCACCAACCCGGCCAGCGCCGCCTGGGGCAACACCAATTTCTCGTACAAAATCCCGTCAATCCGGTAGCGCACCAGCACCTGATTTTCCATCGGTTCAATATGGATGTCCGACGCCCGCTGCAAAATGGCCTGTTTGAAAATCGCATCCGTTACCCGAATAGTGGGCAAATCCTCGGCTGCTTTTTTAAGATCCGGCTCCGCTTTCAAGCGAGTGGCTTCAATCGCAATCGCTTTAAGCTCCGCTTCTAAACTTTCATGGTAGCGGCTTAACGCTTCACGAATATCGGCTTCGGTCGCCTGCGCCACCTCCACCGGCTGATCGACTTTCTTGCGAATAAACTCCACTATCTGCCGGTCATTCGGATTCGCCATGGCCACCCGCAAACCAGCCTCCGTCCGCTCATAGGCAATAATCTTATGCTCCCGGGCAGTTGATTCCGGAATAATCGTCAAGACCTCGCGGGGAATCGTCCGCCCCTTGAGTTCAATAGACGGCACGGTAGTGGACTCAGCTTCAGCCATTATCTAAAAACTATACCACTAGTCGTTCTGAGTCTCGACCGTCACTTGTTGGGTCAGCAACCGTGCCGCTCGCCATGGCGACACATACCGGCACCAGTACTGCCACAACACGAGGTGTTTCAACAGCCACGGCCACCAGCCAATAACTGCCCAACCACGAGGCGTGACAAACAACGCCGTTTTACCACCAAGCGTAATAATCTGACTGCGCCGGCGAAACTGATAGTTCTGAAATGGGCGGCTACGCATCTGATTCCAGAGATTCTGCGCCACCAGCGCCCCCTGAGCCTCAGCCACTGGCACCGTGGCCGGAATCGGCACCGCCGCTCCTTCCATAATCGCACAATCACCGACCGCAAAAATAGTGGGCTGTCCCGCTACCTGAAGCGTATCAGTCACCCTCACCCCCCAGCGCCGCGTCGGCAAGTGGGAACGAACAAGCAGCGCCGCCGGCTGTAGTCCCCCGGCCCAGATCACCGTTCTCGTCGCTAGAGTTTCTCCCGTACGTAAACTCACTTCCCGCTCACCCACCGCCACCACGGAGCGCCGCAAGCGTACCGTAATACCCAAGCGCTCTAAGCGTTTCGTGACGCGCTGCTGTACGGTTGGTGGCCATTCTCGCAATAACTGGTCGCTCGCTTCAACTAACACCACCGCAGGCTGTAAGGTGTGATCAACCCTTCGCCACTGCCGGAGTAACCCCACCAGCTCACTCGCCACTTCCACCCCGGTCGCTCCTGCCCCGACAATAACAAACGTGCTGAGCGCTCTCCGCTCCAGACCCTGCGCCGCCTGCGCTTGCTTTAAACAACGGGTGATATGGTGCCGCAGACGCAACGCCTCCGACAAGGTCTTGATACTAAACGCATATTCAGCTACCCCCGGCACACCATACAGCGCCGTCTCCGCGCCGACGGCCAGTACTAAGTGATCATACGATAAACTCGACTTATCTTGAAACAAGAGCAGCCGATCGGAAGTAGTAATGGTGTCAACTTTTCCAATTTTAACTTTTACCGGCCAGCCAGCCGTGATCTCTTCCAAGCTCACTCCAAAACCCCGGCTGATCAGCTCACTGGAAAAAGCCGACTCTCGCCAAAGCCGCGCCGTGGCCACTTCATACAACGAGGTAATATCCAAATGATGCGGTTGATCCGACACCAGTACCACCGCACCGCCGCTGGCAGCTATCTGACGACAAACAGCATGGGCCACGCGCAAACCCGCATAGCTACCTCCCAAAATCACGACCCGATTCGCCATAGATTGTGCCCGCAGTATATCATGCAGCCTATGCCGCTCGAATCAGCTATGACCGTCGACAAGCTCACCGTGACGCTTGCCCACCACAAGCTTCTCAAGGATGGGGGATATAGTGTGTCAGTACCGGCTCTGCCCGGTTGCTTTTCGCATTGATTGTTGCACCCTAATTCCACCCGCCGGGTGGAATCTGGCTTTATAAACTAAATGAATATAAGAATTTGTCAAGTCCGCTCGATCACGCTAAAGTTTACTTCCATGAACGTCGTCATTCCCAAGGAGTATTCCGGCACTATTGTTAAAAAAGAACAATGGTCACCCAAGGTCTATTTTCTGCAGGTGAGCCGGGAAAAACAGTTCGCTTTTACCGAGGGACAATACGTTAGCTTCTTAATCGACAATCATCGCCGTCCCCTGTCGATCGCTTCGCCAGCTACTGATGAACTGCTTGATTTCGTCATCGATATTTCGCCAGAGGGCATCTGTTCAAAATTTATAGAAACTGCGAAAATGGGGGACATCGTGCGCTACATGGCCCCCTACGGCCGATTTATCTTAGACGAAGCCGATCCCCGACCGCGTTTATTTATTGCCACCGGCACCGGTATTGCCCCTATCCGCGGCCACATCAAGCGCGCCGTGGCCCAAAAACATTTCCAGCCGATGACATTACTTTTCGGCAACAGCAGCGAAGAACACATGCTCTACCATGATGAACTGGCCAAATTAGCCGCCGAGCATAAACACTTCACCTATATTCCGGTTCTCTCTGAACCGTCAGCCGCATGGCGAGGCCAACAGGGCTGGGTTACCCACTACATGGAAACAATGCCGGATATCACTAAATACACCGCCTATATCTGCGGTCATCCCGATATGGTAAAAGACGCCAAAGATTTAGTAGCCAAGCTGGGCACGCCCAAAGAATTCGTGCACACTGAAGCCTACACCCCTACTACCAACTAAACTATATGAAGATCGAAGTAAAACGCGACCTGTGTATCGGCGCTGCCACCTGCGTGGCCATCGCCCCTGATGTTTTCGAGCTCGACGACGAAATGAAAGAGCTCTAGATCGTGCGCCAGATTCCCACGTTCCAGTCGGGTGGGACGGAAGCGACGCTGACCATCGAGATCCCCGAGGTTCGCGTCGTCCAGGCGACGCACTTCCGCCGACGTCGCCGTCTCGCACGGAAGAAGGCGAACGACCGCCGCGTAATGCGGCGTCTGTTGCGCCGAGAGGGGCGGCGCGAGCACAATCGCATCAACCAACGGCTCCAT
>CAYJWZ010000010.1:0-17889 GCA_964374055.1 uncultured Candidatus Saccharibacteria bacterium
GACAAAACCTTCACTACCTCCCCATTGTTCGCCCTTTAGATCTTTGCCAGTGCATGGCGCCTAGCAAGTCCAAGTAGGTTCGCTTTTGGCCCAATTTTACCCGATCGGCCTGACAAACCCGCTTAATACAAAAGAAGATTGACAATAAACAAAAGGTAAATATACTGCCAATAGAAGCAGCCGAATACTTCCTGTTCTGAGGTTGGTGGCCGCAAGGCCTAGGCTGCTTTTTTAGTGCCTAAGATTCTTTAATAACCCTAGTTCGTAAGGCTTTCTTGTAAAGGGGCGCCATCATCGTATCCCCCTCAATCCCATCGCGCACAAAACCGGCGATCGCATCTGCCAAACGAATGAACTCGTCAGCTTCATCTCTCAATCCCCGAGCTAATTGTGTTTTGACATGCAATCCGCGTAAGCCAGTGGTAAAGCGTTTGCGCTCGCTTTTATTTAATCCATCAACATACACGATTGCCTGGTAAGGCTTTTTCACATGGTCAAGAATTGCCCACGCTGTCGCGAGAACCGTAAGGTCAAGGTAGTTACGGGCGTGGCGATAATGGGAGTAATGAATGAGATTGGCAAATTTCGTTGTTTCGATAATACGGCGAATATACGCCTCACGTCGTGCTTTGGCCGTTCTCGTCCATTTTCGGTTCGCTTTACCAGACTCCTTCTCAAACTTTCGTAATAGCTCCCGTAAATCCTCTCGTTGCTTGCCAACCACAACCACCGATACCAAGAAAATTTCTCCTTTGGTATCTTGGCCGGATTCATCCACGTAGGCATACAATTGTTGCTTCTTTTGTGCCGGCATGCTCCCCTCCAGTTTATCGCACCTACTTCCCCATCGTCCGGCCTCTGGTCTTCTGCCAGTGCATGGCCCCAAGTAAGTCCAAGTAGGTTCGTTTTTGACCCAGTTTTACCCGATCGGCCCACCAGTTTTTTTCTTTTAATGTTGGCACGCGGCCAAAAGCAAATCGAAACGTATCCTTAATGCGACCGAGCAAGGCCAAGTTCGCCTTGGCGACTATCTTTACCCCAGCGACCCTCACCGACTTGCCCCGCGAAGCCTCTGGCGGAGTGGGATCTTCCGAACCACCGCCCCCACCATCTCCACTTCCGGACTGAGGGGTCGATGCTGCTTCCACGGTCGGGCTCGGCGCCGGTGAAAGCGTAGGCGAGGCCGTCGGGCTAACCGTTGGCGACGGTGACACCGCCGGCACTGATTCAGCCGCGCCGACTACTCGAGCCGCGTTTAACTTTCCCTTATACTTCTGGTTCCACGTTGCTGCTTTGGATCCCGTAAATGGATCAGCGTTACTCGTAATCGCCGCAATCACTTCGGCTGGTGAAGCCCCGGGGTGAAGCGCCAGATAAAGACCAGCCACCCCGGTCACAAACGGTGCACTCATCGACGTGCCACTCATCGTCTTGTAACGATTTTTGGGCACCGTGCTCAAAATAGTCTTCCCCGGCGCCGCCACATTCACGCACCGGCCGTAGTTGCTAAAGGAAGCCGGCTCACCTTTCTGATCAGTGGCCGCTACCCCCAGTACCATATCCACGCCACCAATATCAGCGCACACCGGATAGAGCGAACGGAAGGTGGTGTCCAGCCCGAAGTTACCGGCCGCCGCCACTACCACCACCCCGGCCGCGTAGGCATTTTCAATCGCCGCTCCAATGAGCGGTGACGGCCCGCCCACCAAACTCAGGTTAATAACGTCGGCCCCATTCTCGACCGCATAGTCAATCCCCCGGGCAATCCAGCTTTCCCGGCCCACGCCGGCTGAATTGAGAACACGCACCGACATAAGCCGCGTTCCCCAATCAACGCCGCTCACCCCAACGCCGTTATTACTGGCCGCCCCGGCGATACCCGCCACATGTGTCGCATGCGCAATGGCCACTTGCGCCGGCTTGTTGCCGACAAAATCCCAACCCGCTACATCATCCACAAAGCCATTCCCATCATCATCCTGTTTATTCCCCGGCACTTCGTCGGGGTTGGTCCAGCGCTTATCAAGCAAATCCGCATGCGTCAGATCAATACCACCATCAATTATGGCCACGACCGTAGCCGCTGCACCGGTTGTCTTCTCCCAGGCCGCCGGCGCGTTAATGTCGGCCAACGGCTGCGCGGCACTGAATAAGCCATACTGCTCCGCAAAGCGAGTATCACTGGGCACGACGGCCGTCGTATACTCCTGTTCTTCCCACACCTGCCGCACCCGGCGATCAGCGCGAAGACGCTCCACCAGCCCGGCCCGCTCCTCGGCCGTGGTGGTCACTACCCGAAAACGCCGGGCATCCTGGCCGAGACGCTCTTCTCCGTGCGCTCGATACCACCGCGGACCACGCTCGGTCACCCGCTCGGTCTGCTCCGGCGCTACCACCGGCTCCAGCCGGTCAGCCACTTCTTCCAGTTCAATAATAATGGCCGGCGTAACCGGCTCGCCACCCGCTTCTGTCTCTGGTATCTCTTCGGCCAATACCACTAACGGACTACCGACCAGTCCGATAATGAGGAGCCCGCTTAGCCGGTGACGCATAGACCTACTGTACCCTTTCTACCTCGCCTGCCCCAAACAAACGCGCAAAAACCTCCGGGCTAACCGTTAACTGCTTGGCCGGCCGATCAATCGTCACTGGCTTACCATACTCCGTAAAGGTCATGGTGAGGGTAGCAAAATCGAACTCACCACCCCGCTGCAGCGGTCTGACAAAGTTGAGTTCTACTCGCCGTAGCTCTTTGCCCGAACCCACCCACACCGAAAAACGCTTGAGCCTATGAGCCTCCAGCAAACGAGCCACCACATCCAACCCCAAGTTACCGGATTGACCACGGGCCAACACAGTTGCTAGCTGGTACTCTTCCTCATCCGTCAACGCACCATCAAAACGACGCAGTGATTCCCCGGCAATGCGCTCACGGCCCATATACGACAGCTTACTAAAAACCTGCTGCAACGCTGCCCCGGCTGCTCCCGGATCTTTCGTTGTCAGCAACGCACTATTAACATACGTCCATTTATCAACCAGGCTGCCGGACGGATTAAGCAACACCGGCAAATCATGCAAGTTAAAGGCGACCGCTTCACGCAAAATCCTTAGTTGTCCATCAGCAAAGAAAAGCGTTCCCTTCCCCGTCGCTTCCACGCGCAGCTTACCGGTCAGTTCCGGTACACCGCCCTCGCCCCGGACAATATCACCTTCCACTCGGCTTATCACTTGCGTAAATGGCCGCGGCTTCCCGCGAAGTCGCTCCGGTAAACGCAGCGTTAACTCACTGTTCACGTGCAGCGTCTGGGCGGTCGTGACCAGCGCCAGTGCCTTCAGCGGTAAACCACGGTTCAAACGCCCAAACAAACCAAATAAAACTAAAACAAGGGCAAGGCCGAGCCCACCCACTAACAGCCAGCGCTGCTTATTACTCATCGTCATATCGTTACAAATTTGCCTGCGGAATGATCGTAGCGCCCCCTGCTCGTCGGTCAAGCCCCCAGGCTACCCCGAGACCAACAATCGATAACAAAAGAAAGAGCAGCCACACCAAAGGGGTTTTACCTTCCATCCACACACCAGTTGCCTCGCCACCAGCTACCGGGAAACGAGTCAGAATGCCGTTACCCAGGCGTGGTTGCTTCGGCTCCGATTTTGCCGCCAACACCGTCGGCCTAAGCTCGGCAATCTGCTCGGCCTCGCTGCCACCGCCTCCACCAGTACCCTCTTCACCACTCGGATTCTCTACCGCCGGCGGCACTTCAGCCAGCTTCTCACAACCCTCGTCGCCTCCCCCCACCGTACCTCCACTTGTGTTACCCTCAACCTGGTTATTACCAGTTGTCGCTTGAATATTTGCCTGATTCGTCACCGCGCCGTCATTCTTCAGCTGCAACGAAATGCCACCTGGACTACTAACACTATTCACGGAATTGCTAATGCCAGCTACCACACAGATCTTCCCCGTCGCAATCGACGGGCTACCGCCGACTTCAGCTGCTCCACTAAAAATTGCGCCGCCGCCCGTATTATCGTTGGCTGTATTACCACCGGTGTTGAGCAACAGGTCCACCAAATTATCTACCACGCCTTTGTTTAAAATATCAGCCAGCAAATTATAGGTCGCCGCCACATCATTACTATTCTCCGACAACATACCCGTTAGGTGATTACGCAACACTGCTTCCACCGCCGGGTCTAACTGGCCACCCGCAGCCAGAGCCAAAATTACTTTGTTAATAATATTGCCAATCTCAGCATTAGCGGCGATATCGCCAGTCACAATCATTCCACCCAGCGTGTTCATGTTGGCTTCATTCTTCCCGGTATTCGCCCCACCGCCAAAAGCTGTGCTGACATTTGCATCGTTATTGACTGTTACCAGTCGCTCATCATTGAGCTTAGCCTTAATTTTATTGGTCGAATCAAAGCCGGTGGTGTCGTTCCAACCATCTACCTGCAAACCGAGCACCGGGTCCAGAGCTATTCCGGTTAAATTGGCCAGTGTTCGGGCATTCAGCGCTAACCTTCCTTCCCCGGTCTTAATACTGGCCCCCAAAGTGTTCTTATTCGTCTTATTTGAGCCAGTGTCGACTTCGGCGTTCAGCGTTGTTTTTATAGTAGCGTCATTGTCGATAGTTGTTTCCTTGCTGCGCGATGCATCAACATTGATATCATTTGTTGACCCGGAACCAGTATTCGAATTTGCGGCATTCACCGCTAGTGCTGCTTGCCCTGAGCCTGCCTGCCGGTAGGCAAGGCCTGTCGAATGGGCTGCCAACAGAGAATTCCCGCCGTACAACAGGTCGCCAAACCAATCACCAAAGATATTAACGACCGCGATAAACAGTGAGCCATCCTTAACAGTTGTATTAGCGATGTTGACGGTTGTGGCTTTTACCGCCGCGTCGCCAGTAACAATCTTGCCTTGGCCGGTATTCATGTTGGCTTCGTTCTGTCCGGTGATTGCTTGGGCATTGATCTCATTCGTAATTTCAGCGTCGTTCGTGACATTTGTCGTTCGTTCTTGTTCATCAGTAATCGCAATCGTATTAGTTGAACCCGGCCCGGTGGTCCCATTACGGGCTTCAATCTCCCGAATCGTTTCTTCCTGACTAAGCGCTCGCACTTGCCCGGCATCACCCACTAGGAACCCGAGCCAGCGATTCAAGGCATTCACCACCACCAAGCCCCAATTACCACCTTCAATCGTCGTGTTGGCTAACGTCAAAGCGCTGGCCGATACCGTTGCATCGCCTGTTTCAATCGAACCGCCGCCGGTGTTCATTAAGGCTTCGTTCTGTCCGGTAATCGCTTTCGCGTTCACCGTTGTGTTAATAGCCGCGCCGTTCTTGACCGTAGTTTTCTCCGTATCTTTCAACGCCACATCAATTGTATTAGTCGAATTCGGTCCGGTCTGGCTGTTGCCGGCATCAATCGTCGTGCCCATCGGAGATAAAGCCGCGGCTAGTGCAGCTAAATCTGGCAAGATGATATTGCCATTTAAATTGCCGAAGATATCAGCCACTGTTAACCACAAACTGCCGTTAATAACCGTCGTATTCAATAAATTAACCAGCGTCGCCGCCACATCAGCGTTGCCGGTCGTAATCGAGCCACCGCCCGTGTTCTTACTGGCTTCGTTCTGGCCGGTCAGCGCCTTGAGGTCCAGTAAGTTACGGATTACCCCGTCGTTTTGCACTTCGTTCAACTCTTCAGTCGTGGTTGTAATACCAACTGAATTGGTGGAGCTTGAACCAGTTGTATCGTTAATTGCCCGGACCGACCGTGAACCGGCTGCTTCGTCTAAAGTAGCCGTACCCGCGCCAAAACCTAAGTTCAAATCCCCGGCGTAATCACCGTTATAACCAGTCACCTGAAGACCGCTCGTTCCGCCAATCGTCGCCGTGTTATCCTGCTTCACCTGCGTCACGCCGATACCAGCCGAACCGGTAGTGATGCCGTCAGCCACCGTATTCTTGCTTTGGGCGTTACCCCCGGTCGAACCAGTCACCTCCGCCGTGGTGGTATCCATCACCGTATTCTGTACGCTGTTCACGGTCGAACTATCCGTCGTCGCGTCGACGTTGTTGGTTGAATCCGCGCCGGTATTGCTGTTAGTACCGCTTATTTCCACTGGACACGATGTCCCTACGCAACTGGGGCCAATCGTCCCTTGATAACCCGTCGGCCCCTGCGGACCAATTGGTCCGGTGGGACCGGTCGGGCCAGTTTCCGCCCACGCCGCCGCCGGCTGTATTAGGCTAAGCCAGCTAATCAGAAATATGGCCAGTAAGCGTTGCTTCATCATAAGTTCCTCATGGAGAAAGACGAGAGCGCTCTCGTCTTCCCCACACGAAGAGCTGTGAGTCTTAGTTGCTGTTCACCTCGTTAGAGATGTTCAACTGAATTCCCACATTACCCGTCGAGATACTGCCGGCGTTGGTGTTGCTGGTCTGGTCGTTACGGCCAGTGTCCACATCCACGTCAACGTCGTTGTTCACGTCAGCATCATTCTCCACGTCAACATCCACTTCACGATCCACGTCGAGATCGTTGTTGTTGTCCGAGTTCTGACCAGTGGTGTCGTTGGTGAAGTTAGCGTTAACTTCCGTACTGGAACCAGCGGCTCCAGTCATGCCGGTGCCACTGTTGGCTTTGTTGGTCAGCTCAACCATGACGTCAGCGTTGCCGCTCTTAATACTCCCCGCGTTGGTGTTGTTCGTCTGGTCGTTGTCGCCAGTGTCGATATCAACATCTAAGTCGTTGTCGATGTCGGCGTCGTTATCAACGTCTACATCCACATCGGCATCAATATCGAAGTCGTTATCGTTGGATGAGTTCTGGCCAGTCGTGTTGTTCTCACCGGTTACATCAACCATCAAGCCACCGTTCGCGGCGCCGGCCATGCCAGCGTCGTTATTCGCCCAGTTGCTAATGATCGATTCCAGGCTGGCATTGCCCGACTCAATGTCCCCCGCGTTGGTGTTGTTGGTCTGGTCGTTACGGCCAGTGTCGGCGTCAAAGTCCAGATCATTCGTGATATCGGCCACGTTGTCTAATTCGAGGTCGAGATCCGCATCCACGTCGAGATCGTTGTTGTTGTCCGAGTTCTGACCAGTGGTGTCGTTGGTGAAGTCGGCCTCCACCGTCAACCCGTCGTCGGCCGCGCCCACCAGCGATGAGCCGGCGTTAACCACCGATTCCCACTCGAGCGAAGCCTCGATTGCGCCTGATTCAATATCCCCGGCATTAGTGTTGTTGGTCTGATCGTTGTCGCCGGTATCGGCATCAACATCAGCGTCGTTATCAACATCACCATCGTTATCAACGTCTACATCCACATCGGCATCGACATCAAAATCATTGTCGTTGCTCGATGATTGACCAGTATCAACATTCTCGCCCGTTACAGTTACCTCGGCCGCCAAAACTGGCATAGCCGTCAGCAGCAAGGCGAGTGCAGATACGCCAAAGAGTGCACGTAATGTAATCTTCATCTGTACTCACCTCCTTTCCAAGTTTTGATTGTCATCATTCGCGAAAGCAAAAAGCCTTAAAAGCATCTAACTTTCGGTCCCCCTCCATTTTGCCCCGCAGATGCGGGGTTTGACCTACTTACCTTGGTATCATACTCCCACTGCCCTGCAACCACAGTTGTCCACATGTGGACAACCTGTGGAATAATTTGCTAACGAACCATCCTCCATCCCCGCACCGTCAAATTTCCAAACTGCTTGAGTGTAAACCGAGACATTTTTTTCTCCCTGTCAAAACCACAGCCGCTCACCGTGGCCGCCATTTCAATAGTGCCATCCAATTCCTGACGATTGCCTAATAACGTCCGCGTTAATCCATTCAGCGTTACGGGGGCCAGCTGAACTCCCCGCAGCGAGAAACGACTGCCACAGGGTCCGCGAGCAATATCCTGATTGCCACCAAACTCACCGCCAGGACTGGTCTGGCCGGAATAGGCTACCGTCGCCGTCCAGGCTGGTGCTGCCACTGTTCCCCGGGAACGCAGGCTAACATTCAGACGGGGAATAAACGTCAGTACGCCATTCTGAAACTGGAGATCTGGTGCCGCAAAGCCAAGCGTCGCACTGCAACTACAGGTCGGGGGCTCATCGCTTAGACGTGCCTGCCTGCCAGCAGGCATGGCTTGCACCGGAGTTATCCCCATAATAAACAACGTCCCTACCATAAGTCCCCCTCCCACGAACTGCTGTATCATGCGCGCCTCACCCCCTTTTCCATGCTGATTAACTGTAGCCGAAACAAGCCAGCACGCAAGCCAAAATCAAAACGAGGCCGTCGGCTGAACGCCGGGAGAGGGAAGCGGTGAAGCGCACGGTGGGTTCGTAATTGTCTTTTCGTTAGAAAAGCCGCCGCTGTTCCCGGATTCTATATTGCCGCAAATCAAGCCTTGCGGTAATCGCATAACTTTCAACGCCGTATTTTTATTATCCCGTAACTCGTTGCCATAAGCCTGGTTATTCACACCATCGGTAACCTCGTCACCACCCAATCGGATCCCGGCCCCTATGTTTCCATAGCTTTTGTTGAAACGAAACACATTTGAATTTCCGCGGGCATCAAAACCACCGCTGTTCGGGTCAAGTTGGCCGGTACAATCATTAAACTCCACAATATTTTTCTCACTGCCTTCTTTTATGTCAACACATTCATTCCCATGGGTCACAAACGTATTATTGCGAATAAGATTATTGTTTGTATGATCAACGCCCGTTGTCGGATTACGATCTAACTGCTCTGGCGCCGTACCCAAATAGATTCCTTCGCCATTTTTGCCCGTCCCGCCGCCACCAAAATCCAGTAAACCACAATATTCAAACCGGTTGCGTTGCGCGGTGTTCTTAGTCGACTGATATTTCATTCGTACACATTCACCTTGCGCATGGTGAAAGTAATTATTGGTAATTGTATTGTTGTCGGCCTCTTGCAACCACAACAGAATATCAATCGTATTCGGCTGTCCGTTAAACTCAAAACCAGTGATCGTGTAATAATCGTGGCGCAGTTCCATCAGGCGCCCATGCGCCGTATCACCGGTTAGCACCACCGGACCCTGTGCCTCCAGCACAATTGGCCGCCCCGCCTTACCGTTTATTTTGGTGACGAGATATTCCGGATAGGTACCAGCCATAACGAGTATCTTCATACCGGGAAAAACCTTGCCTAAAGCATGAGAAATTGTTTTATAGGGTTTTGACTGACTGCCAAAGCCGGCTGCATCCTGCCCACTGGGCGCCACATACAAGGTCGAGCTAATCCCGGCCACGTGCCCTCCCCGCCACCATATTACGCCACCAGCTATAGCCATTACCGCTGCGATTGCTATCGCCACTACGGTTACTATGATCCTCATGAACCAATATTCGTGCCGTTGTTAACAAACGTATTACCCGTCGTCACTACGTTGTTGCTGCTCGTAATCCGAATCCCGAATTTGCGGTGATCTTCAATGCGGTTGTTGGTAATCCGGGCCCGATTACTACCAGACTTCAAATACACTCCGGTATCACCGTTACTGATAATCCGATTGTTATTAATAATGTGGTCGGTCGCCGCTGATAGCGTAATGCCCGCCGCATCGTTGTCTTGAATCAAATTATTTTCAAAACGATTGCGCATCGCCGATTCAATCAAAAGTGTAGAGCCATTATCAATCAACTCGTTCTCTTGAAAAAGATTATCGTCCGCTTCCTTCAACTTAATACCGTAGATACCGCTGCCTTCCACGTGGTTACGAATAAACCGATTCAACTTCGGCCGCCCGTCGCCGGGCTCGGTCGGTAAATCACTCCCCTTAAAGAAATAGATACCATACTGACTATTATCAATCAGCTGATTATCCTCGATCAGGTTATTAGAGCTGCCGACACTAAACCGCATCCCCTTGGCATTATCATGAATGTTATTGTTTCGAATCGTATTATAGTGACTATCAAAAATCGCCAACCCGGAATCGGCATTGTTATACAGTTCATTATCTTCCACTACTGATTCATTCGTTAACCGATGCAACATAATACCGTTTCCGCCATTATTATAGGCTTTGTTGCGCCGAATAGTAAGGTGGTCACAATAACGCGAACAGATAATACCGTGCGTACCGTTATGGTGAGCAATATTGTCTTCGATGATCAAATTATCCGAGTTATCATGCGGATCCAGTCCATATGTCACGTTGTTATCAAACTCGTTATTTCGCCAGATCATGGCGTCCGCCCCCCACGTGTAGGCACCGTAGTAATTATGATGAATGCGGCTACCGACGATCGTGCCGAGTACGCCTACCTGATCAAAAAGTCCGGGTGACGACCCTAACACTTTCCACGACAAACCATACGATTCTGCTCCATTAAACCCTAAGTAGCCTAGATCACTATTCACAATATCCATACGCGACTCCCGCGCAGTCACACCATCGGTATCCAAGAACGATTTAACTTGAATAAAGGATCGCTTATACGTCGCATACTCTGTGTCAACACCTTGAGCCGCTTCATCCCATGATTTAATTTTCGTGCTGTTAATATCGACCATTCCCCAGTAGGCCCGCAAGAAAACCGTACTGTTGGCCACTGACGAATTATTGCTCTTGAGTCGTAGTTCGTTTACGTCCCCGCCCACACTACTACCGTACAAGCGCAAGGTCGCCCCATTCTGCAGCCAGATATTCGAACCAACCAACCATACTTTATCAGTTGTGTTTGTCGGCGTGATAAGTGCTTTCGTGGCCAGCTGATCCAACTCGGTCAACGTGCAAACCGCGCCGGCACCGCTGACATACACCGTATTCGTTGAAGCCGCCCAGCGTATGTTGGCCGCCGCGCAGGGTGCCGCCGCGGCCATACTCGGCAGCGCACTCCACCCAAGGGCCATCAGCGCTACGACTATCGCTACTCGCCAGGACATCATTTCACTATATTGTTTTTGCCGTAGTTGGGCAAGGCATTTGGCAGCCACCCGCGTAAACCCGTCCGCCAATTATTAATAAAGTGGTTATTAATCAAATAAATATCACCCGCCCGCGCCAGCTGCACCCCTTGCCGGTTGTCATACAGTTGGTTGTTCGCCAGCACAACACGACGTACGTCCGCTAACGCTATGCCAATGTCGTTGCTCGAGACCTCATTGTTAATCACCGCTGTCCGTATCGCCCCCTCCGTTATGCTAATACCATGTTTCTGGTGCTCATACACCCGGTTACCGCGTGCTACTATTCGTTCGCTGCCACCACTTAACCGAATACCGTACTGACCATTGGCCGCCACTTCGTTTCGTTCTACTCGAGCCGTCTCCGACCAGCCGGCGAACTCCAAACCAGCCGCCTTATTATCAACAAAACGATTGTCTTCCCATACCATGCCGCGGGCACCAAAAGCGTAGGCCCCATAGTAGTTATGATGAAAGGCACTCTGCCGTACTTGCCCCGTTACCAGATACTGTTCGGTCGCTTCGTCCGGTAATTTCCATGACACGCCGTACGGTACACCCGCGGCCGACGGTGGAGGCGAGTAGCCCAAGTACGCCAGCTCCGCCTGCTGTATGTCGAGGCGTGCCAGCCCGGTCACCGCTATAAAGCTTCTTCCATCCTGAAGTTGCTCATCAACCGTCTGCTGCTCACCGTCCCACGAGGTCACTTTTACCCCATCAAAAAGAAGTTGCCCATTAGTCGCCCGGATAGTCACAAACGCTTCGGGCGTACTCATAAGTTTAAGCCACCGCACTTCTGGCGCCACCACGGCCAATTGCACTCCCACGCGAACATGAATATTGGCCGTGACATACCACTCGCCCGGTGCCACCTCACGGACTGATTGGGGCACCGCCCGCGCCAGGGTTTTTAGGGTGACCCGCTGTCCGCGCCCGCCCACCGTAATTACATTTTTGTTGGGATCATAGCTAATATGGAGTGGCCCAATCCGATCAAAGTGGGTTGCCTGCGGCGTTAAAGGCGGAACCACTGAACCACGGGGAATGGCCAAAAAAATTCCGGGCGTGAGTTGTTGCCGGCTTGGCAACCACGGCGCGTTAAAAGCCACCAGCCGTTCCACCGCCACGGTGTGTTGCTGAGCAATACCAACGAGTGAGTCCCCGGAAACAATCTGATACCGCTCGAAAACTTCTTCCCCCACCGCCGGCAAACTGGACGTCAAATGGGTTACGGCCACGCTCGGGAGTGGCCGGAGCTCCAACGTCTGCGCCGCTCCCATTGCCGGCAACCACACCAACGCTCCCAGTAAACCAATAATGACCACCGTCACCGCATACCCCGGCACCAATCCAAGCCACTTCAGCTGCGGCAAACGACTCGTATGCCAGCGCGTCATCCAGCCCTGTCTACTAAGAGTCACCAAGGCATAAATTTTTATGATCCCGATGGAAAAATTAATCAGAACATACAGCGGTAAACGGCCAAACTCTTGCGGACGCTGGCGCAAGATCGGCCACATACGAATCGCCCGCCCAATATGCCACCAACTGATAATAATCACCACCGGCAACCACTGCTGAAGCAACAACGACGTTACCAAAAACAAGGGAGCTAGGGTTTGTGCAAACGGCTGTACCGCTCGATCCAGCAAATACACCGCAAACCGGGGATGGCGCCACACCCAGCGCTGCGTCAGTGTTCGCAAATCCGCTCGCCAACTGTTTCTTGTCCAACGTAGCCGCTGTTTTAAGAACGTCCGCCATGTCCGCATGCCCGGCGTATACACATGCGCCTGTTGCTGAAAAGCCACCTTCCAACCGGCTCTCTCCACCAAATAGGTCAATCGTTTATCATCGCCACTCACCACCGGCAACCCCCCAAACGTTTCGTGCACTAGGTCATGCAAAAGGGGCACGAGCGCCGCTCGCCGATAAAAAGCGGTCCGGCCGGAAATACATGTTATGACTGTCCCGCCCCGCGCCACCATAAACGGCAGCTCCTCCAAATACCGCATGGTCAACAGACTATTAAAAACCCGTTGCGGGAACGTCTCTACCCCTAATACGCTCTGTCGCGTCGCCACTCCACCGACCGCGGGGTCAGCAAACGGTACTAAAGCCGCTGCTCGTGTACCCGGTCCCCAAATAGTGTCACTATCCACCAGGGCTACAAACGGTTGCCTCGCCATCCGCACGCCGTCGGCCAAAGCCGGCCGCTTGCCGGGTGTCCTCGTGATCACTAGTCGTGCCCCTGAAAACGACGCCCTAAACTGTTTAAAAATACTAATGCACTGCTCATCCGTGTAATCAATCACCGCTATAATTTCCACCACGCCGTTCTCCTTCCAGGAAGTGAGCGCCCGCTGAAAAATCCCCGGGTCTTCGTTATAGACCGGGGTCACCACCGCCACCGGCGCCTCAAAGTGCCCGGCGAGGGGGCGATACTGCCCGGCATACCACTTTTTGATAAGCCAAACACTCCACCGCCAAACTCCCACCGCACCCAGCGGCCAATAAAAGGCGAGGTACTCCCACCACGTTGGCATAGCTCTCGCTATCCTACCCGAACTGGTACCGGTTCGGCCATTGCTACCGGTGCCGGTTGTTCTGCTAAGTGTTGATTGTTAAACTTGATCGCTGCCCGCAACACCGGCATGTCCCAGCCGCGCGTCTCGGCCCAATATAAAAAGGCTTGAGTGTCCTTCGGTAAACACATCCCGTCAAATGGCCCAAAGTTCCGAATCCCATATTCCGGCCGCCATAACCCCTCGGCACTTTTTGCTACCAGCGGAAAAACCGCTTCCGCATCAATCCATGCCCGCTGCCCGATCTGCCGAAACTCATTAAAGAAGACAATCTTAACCGCGTTAAAGATGTTATGCACATATTTTTGAAACTCGGCTTCACGAATTGTCAACCGATATTTGGGACAGGAAAAACTGTCATACACTTCGGCCACCATATCACCAGCCCGCTCATCATACTGACCAATAATCACGATCCATGGCTTTGCAAAGTCCTGCGCCGCCGTCTTTTCCCGTAAATATTCCGGGTTCATGCAAACACCAAAATCGCGCCCCGCTTTCTTTTGAGAGTAGCGCTCGAGTAATGGCTGCACAATTTCTTCCGTCGTCCCCGGCAACACGGTGCTGCGTACCACTACCGTTTGATAGTGGTCTGTTGCCTTCATCCAGCGCCCCACCTCCACGGCCGCGGCCTCTAAAGAGCCGGTATCAATAGCGCCAGCTACGGTCGGCGTCGGCACCGACAACATAATAAGATCAGCGGGTTGCGTCAGCCGGCGCGCCTCGGTTGGCCTAACAGCGGTTAGACCTTCGGCCGCCAGCTGCTCAATTTTTCTGGGATCGATATCAACAAAGGTCACCACCTGCCCATGAGCGAGCAGCCCCCGCCCCGTTGCTTGACCCACGACCCCCGAACCAACAATCCAAATTCGCATAAATCATATCAGCATAGGACAAGATAAAAGATCAGCCAAGAGTGGAAAAGCGGTATACTGTGGAAATCTCATGCGCCAACTATTACTCGCGCTACTTTTTGTCAGTCTCCTCGTCATCGGCGGCCTGCTCGTCGGGCACTATGTCGATCTTGATCGCTTTTCGACCAGCGAAATCACCACCCCGGGGCCCCTCCGGGTCAGCCTGCCCAAAAAACCGGGCTCACTGACCGTCGCCGGCGTCGTCACTGAGACGAATCGCCAGCGCGCCCTCGCCAAAATACCGCCGCTTACCCATAACACCACTCTTGATCGCGCCGCTCAAAAAAAGGCTGATGATATTTTAGCTCGCCAGTACTTCGATCACGTTGCCCCGGATGGCACCGGCCCGGCCGACTTAGTGGAAGGAGTAGGCTATGTCTACTTGCGCGTTGGGGAAAACTTAGCACTTGGTGCCTTCCCCAACGACGCCACCTTAGTGCAGGCCTGGATGGACAGCCCCGGCCACCGCGTCAATATTCTCTCCACCCGTTTTAGCGAAATCGGTGTCGGGGTCAGCCGCGGCCACTTCGAAGACGAGGAAGTGTGGGTGGCCGTCCAAACCTTTGCCACTCCCGCCTCCACCTGCCCGGCCCCCAGCGACACGGCGAAAAAAACTATCGAAACGAAACGGGCTGAACTCGAGCCGCTCACCACTCAACTCGAGCAGGAACAAGCCGCGCTCGTCGCTCTGGCTAATCATATCAACCAGGGCCAAGGCTCTAAACAAAACGTGCGGGATTTTGCCAAGCGGCAAGCTGCCTACAATAACCAGGTCAGCTACTATCAAGCGCTCCAAGCCGATCTCCAAGCT
The DNA here is from genome assembly GCA_964374055.1 of uncultured Candidatus Saccharibacteria bacterium. GTDB lineage: Bacteria > Patescibacteriota > Andersenbacteria > UBA10190 > UBA10190 > CAYJWZ01. Next base: position 15,276 of record CAYJWZ010000010.1, read on the forward strand.
TTAATTGATAAGTACAATCAGGCTATTCGCCGATACAACGCCTGCTTAAATCAGTAACATATCGCGCCAGTTGTCGCCCACCGCCACATCAACAATCAGCGGCACATCTAAGATGACGACGCTTTCCATGGCCCGCCGCATAGCCTGTCCCACTGCCTTCGCCTGCTCTGCCGGTGCCTCCACCACCAATTCGTCATGCACCGTCAGCACTAAACGAGCCCGCGGCCAATCTCGCCGCAAAACAGTATGTAACTCAATCATTGCCTTCTTTAAAATATCGGCTTCCGTCCCCTGCATGGGAAAATTAAAGGCTGCCCGCTCCGCCGCCGCTCGGATTGCCGGTGTCCGCGAGTGAATTTCCGGCACATAGCGCTTCCGGCCAAACAACGTTTCCACATACCCCCAGTCTTCCACTTGCTGAATCGTCGCCTCAAACAAACGAGTGATGCCGCTGTATTGCTCCCGATAGCGTTCAATAAAAACGCGCGCTTCGTCCGGCCTCAAGCCCGATGCCCGCGCAAACTTGTTCGGTCCCATCCCATACAACACCCCAAAATTCAGTGTTTTGGCCACCCGCCGCTGTTCTGACGTTACCGCCTTGGGTGACACCCCATACACCCAGGCGGCCGTCGCCCGATGAATATCTTCGCCGGCACGAAAGGCGGCGATCATCTTCTCATCTTGGGCAATATGGGCCGCCAAACGCAGTTCCAGCTGCGAATAGTCCGCCTTAACCAGAACATACCCCGGCTCGGCCACAAACGCCGCCCGCACCGCTTCGCCCAACTCCGTCCGGACTGGAATATTCTGCAAATTTGGATCAGACGAAGATAACCGGCCCGTCGCCGCCACCGTCTGATTAAACGAGGTATATAACCGGCCAGTCTTTTTATCCACCAACTCTGGCAGTGTCATAAGATACGTAGTGTTCAGCTTCGTCAGTTCTCGATACTCTTCCAGCAGCACAATAATCGGATGCAGATCACGCAGTTTGGTAAGTTCGGCGGCCGCCGTGGAAAAACCGGTTTGCGTTCGCCCCACGGCCGCCGTCGACAACCCCAACTTCTCAAACAAAATTGTTCGAAGCTGCTGCGTTGAATTAATATTAAATTCCTCACCTGCCTGCTGCCAGACCAACTGCTGCAATTTTTCTACTCGTTTTTCCACCTTTCTCTGCAGTTTTTTTAAGACCGCACTATCTAATCGAATACCATTGAGTTCGATCGCCATCAATACCTCAATCAACGGCAGCTCAATTTCCTCCAACACGCGACTTAATCCTTCCTTCTTAATCTGCCCGGAAAACTTCTCGTATAACCGCCACGTCACGTCCGCATCTTCAGCTGCGTAGTGCGCCAGCAATTCGAGCGGAACCTGCGACATTTTTTTCTGGTCTTTTCCTTTGCCGATGAGCTCAGTAATCGGGATGGTCTCATGCGCCAATTCTTGCAGAGCCAGAGTATCCAGATTGTGCTGTCGCGCGCCCGATCGCAATAAGTAGCTGGCCACCATAGAATCAAAGGTAATTGGCTGTAACTGAATCCCCGAAGCCGCCAGCACCTTGGCATCGTATTTTATATTATGCCCAACCTTCCCTACTTTTTTGTCTTTTAAAAGCTCCTTCCAGTCTTTCACACTCTCCCGATCCACCGGCACATACCACGCTTCAGGTAGTTTACCCTGAGCTTGTCGAAGGGCAAAGCTCATGCCCACAATCGGCGCCAAGCGCGCATCCAGCCACTCCGTTTCCGTATCAAAGGCAAGCACTTTTTCCTTCGTAAGCCGCGCGCGCAAAGCGGCTTGTTCTTTCAAGCCGGTCACGAGATGATAATTTTCCGGCATAACCCGGGCCGGCTTGTCCTCCGAACCTGCCTGTCCGGCAGGCAGACCTGCCTGACCGGTAGGCAGGGCCTTGGCAAAAACATGTAATCGCCCCAGCAAGCTACGAAACCCCAGCTCTTCAAACAACTTTCGAACTTCAGCCGGGTCAAAATCATGCAACACCGCTTTATCCAGGGAAAAATCAAGCGGTACATCGCGGCGTATTACCGCTAAGCGCCGCGATAGCAACGCCTCTTTCTTGTGCCCTCTTAGTTTCAACTGCAAACGTTCCGGTAAGTCATCTAAGTGCCTATATACCTGCTCAATCGAGCCATACTGGGCAATCAGGCTCTGGGCTGATTTCTCGCCAATCCCACGTACCCCGGGGATATTATCCGATGGATCCCCGCGTAACCCCTTATAGTCCGGCAGTACCACCGGTGGAAACCCAAACCGTTCGGTAACGGCCGCTTCATCGTATAACACCGTATCGGTAATCCCACGCTTAAGTGTAAAAACACTAGTTGTCTCATCCACTAGTTGCAGTGCATCAGCATCACCAGTCACAATAATTTTCCGTACCCCACCATCAACCAAGGTAGTGACAGTTCCAATCACATCATCCGCTTCAAAGCCCTTTTTCTCCAGAATTGGAATATTAAACGCTCGCACCAATCGTCGTGTCAGCTCAAACTGGCTATTAAGTTCTGGGTCAGCCGGCTTCCGCTGCGCTTTGTACGCTTTAAACTCTACCTCCCGAAATGTCGGCCCGGCCATGTCAAAAGCCGCCGCC
>CAYJWZ010000011.1:0-13831 GCA_964374055.1 uncultured Candidatus Saccharibacteria bacterium
TCGCTTCCCGGAATTCTCCCCGGGTGACTGGTTCGTTATCAAAATTCTTCAGCTTTTTCATTGTCATAATTATATCACTAATTCCCCATGCCAAGCAGGGCAATCGACAAACCAAGAGCTGCCGAGACGGAGGCAATAATCCAGAAACGCATGGTCACCTTCGACTCCGGCCAGCCGATGGCTTCAAAGTGATGATGAATCGGCGTCGACAGCCAAATTTTCCTCCCAAACACCTTCTTCGAGAACATCTGAATAATGACGGAACTGGATTCAAGCACCAACGGCAACGCAATAATCGGTAATACGAGTACCGAATTGGTCAGCATGGCAATCACACCCAGTGTAGTGCCCAAACTCATGGCACCCGTGTCCCCCATAAAAAAGCGCGCCGGGTACACATTGAACCACAAAAAGGCCAGCAGCGCTCCGGAGATGGCCGCACAAAACATAGCTAGCTCCACCCGGCCAATCGCAAACGCTAAGGCCGTGTACGCCCCGAAACAAAACAGGAGAATACCGCCAGCCAATCCATCCAAGCCATCGGCTTCATTTACTGAAAAAGCTGAGGCCACAATCACAAACATAAACAGCGGAATATACCACCAGCCAATTTCAATATCACCATAGCCGGGAATGTGAATTAAACTCCATTCCAATTTAAAGAAAAACCACCAGGCGCCAAAAGCGGCCACAATCGTATACAACATTAAGCGATGCGTCATCGTCAGCCCGCCGCCTTTCGGCCCAATCCGCCGCACGTTAAAATAATCGTCCAGCAAACCAACCACCGCTGAAACAACTAAGGCACCGAGCGGTAACAACGTTTGCCGCCGACTTAAAAAGTTGAGCATACTGGCCAGCTCTGACGGCCAAGCTACGGCCACGCCGGCAAAGACCAGCGCCAGTAAAAACACCGTTCCCCACACGATAATTCCCCCGCCCACCGGCGTGCCCGCTTTCTTGGCATGCAGCTTGGAGTAATACGGGGTATCCCCGTCCGCTCGAATATTTTTGCCGAACTTATACCGATAGAGAAAATGTGTTAAGGCGGGCGTTAAAACAAACGCGACCAAAAACGACAAAACACCTACCCCGACGATTCGGGTAACATTGACGACTTGGACCGGATCAGCAAAGCGCAACATAGTCCTACCAAGTATAGTTCCGGTTGACCCACTCGACCAGTATTTTCATATCCTGAAAGCGATTGGTACTACCCAGAATGACCGCGCCGAGCTCACGGCCACTCGGCGTTCTGGTAATAATCACCAGATTCTCACCCGCTTCAGTCGTATAGCCGGTTTTCGCAGCTAGAATTGGTAGATACGTTCCCAAGAGCTTATCGGTTGAATGATAGGTCCGTCGCTGCCCACCCACTAACTGCACCGTTCCTTTCGGCTGCGCTAAAAATGGCCCAAGTACCGGGTCAGCATGTACTAAGGTAATAAGTTGCCGCACATCGGCCGCCGTCGAATATTGGTCGCCGCCCGACAAACCGGTTGCGCTACTCGCTCTCGTATCATGTAAACCAAGTTGCTGAGTATAGCTATTGGCAAATTCGACAAAGGCAGCTTCCGAATTTTTCGCCGCCACCGCTAACGTCACCATGGCATCATTGGCCGAAGCTATCAGGCTGGCCGCCAGTAAATCACGTACGCTAGCCTGTCCACCCACCGGTAAAGTAATATCGGCGCCCTGTCGCTGCACTGCTAAAACAGCTGGCGGAACAGTCACCGTTGTGTCTGGGTTCAAACTTTGCCGCACCGCCAACGCCGACAGTAGTTTCGTCAGGCTGGCCACCGGGCGCCGGGTCAGTGCTCGCCGCTGGTACAAGATCTGTCCCGTCGTTACATCCCACGCGAGTGCCGCTTCGGCACGTAAGGCCACATCAACTGCTTGGCCACTCTGTCGTGGTAGTACGGATTTCTCTCGTGTAGCCGACAGCAGCGGCGGGCTAACACAACCACCCATCGGCTGCTGTAACGTTAAACAGCTGGCTACTACCGTTACAAAAAGTTCCCACGTCATGCCAGGCGTGGCAACGGCACCCCGCGATATTTCCAGAAATATTTCAGGGCCGAAGCCACATGCGCCCGGGCCACCCGATTTGTCAGCAAACCAAAAAATGATCCTAACTCACTGCCGCGCTGGTGGTAATGTGAAAACACCGCCGCTGGCACGTACGTCACGCGCCAACCGGCCTGCCAGAAGCGGCGCGACCAATCCACATCTTCAAAATACATAAAAAAACGCTGATCCATCCCGCCGACCTGTTCGACTGCGTTGGCCCGGGCCAAAAGACAAGCGCCTTGCAACCAATCCACCTCGGCCACGGAAGCGTGATCAAAATCTTTCATAAGAAAGCGATCGATTTCTTTTTGTCCATGCGCCGTTCGCCCCAGCGCCGTACGGCGGTACACAATAGTCCCCCAGCGATAGAAGCGGTAACACGACGGTTGTAATTGTCCATTCGGCGAAATCAATTTCCCGGCCGCCAACCCCACTTCGAGATGCTCATCCATAAATGCCAGTAATGCGTCTACCGCCCCAGGCAAGACCACAATATCGGGGTTAAGAATCAGGTAATACTGGCCATGTGCCTGCCCAAGCCCAATATTTACCCCCCCCGCCATGCCAATATTTTTATTCGAAGCAATCACCCGCGCTTCCGGAAAGTCCGCCCGCAACAAACTCACACTATCGTCCTGCGAATCGTTATCAACCACTAGTACTTCCGTATCCTTCGGCAGTGGTTGTTTCAGTAACGATTCCAGGCAGGATTTCGTAAGTACAGCCGACTTATAATTCACTATAATAACACTAAGCTTCATACGCTAACCTCTTTTAGCTACCACACGCGGCAGGCCCTGTAAAATTTCCCACCACACCGTTAAAAGCGGCGGGTACAAAAAACTTAAGCCCAACCAAACTAAGAGACGCCCAACAATAAACAACTCAGCCTTCAGTTCTTGAACAAACGTTACGTTTTTTGCCACCATCCACACCCAATTACGGAGCGAATAGCGAGTTCGAGGGTCCGGTAAGCGTGAATAAAAATTACTCAACCGCCATGCCTGAAGATGCCGGTGATGATAACCAGTAATGACCGGCATATACAGTGATCGCCAACCAGCCTTCTGCATGCGCCATCCTAAATCAACATCCTCTTTATAACTGAAAAAATCTTCATCGAAATAACCGACGGCTTTTAACGCCTCCACGCGATACAACGCACATGCCCCGGTGGCCGCCGTAATAGCAACCGGCGTTTCATACTGCCCGCGATCTAGTTCACCCGCCCCCCGGTCAACTCCATTCAAGGCTCGAGTTAAAACAATGCCGGCCGAATCAATTGTCGCTTCCGCGCTAACTCTCATCAATTTACCCTGTACCGCTCCCACTGTCGGGTCAGCAAAAACATGGAGCAGTTCTGTAATACCTGCCCAGTCAATCACTAAATCAGGGTTATGGATTAGAACATAGGGCGTGGTCGTCCGTCGAAAGCCTTCGTTGTGCGCACGCGCAAAACCAGTGTTGTAGCCCAGCTCAATAATCTCCGCCTTCGGCAATAATTTCTTAACCAGCGCTACTGAATCATCAGTCGAACCATTATCCAGATAGCGAATTACTACTTCGTCGGCCGGCAGCCTGGCCAGCGCCGAAAGGCCGGGCGTAAGGCGACCCGCGTGATTCCAGCCGACTATTTGAATGGTGAGAGGTGTCACAAAAAGAATAGTAGGTTAGTCTTAAGGACATGACCACTCTTGCCTTGCTTGGCGATCTTATTGCAACCGGTACCGCACTGTTGGCTATCTTAGGCCATGTCGAATTATGGCAGCGCAAGGAATATCGCTGGGATCGCGTCCGCGCCTTCCTTCATAGCCCCGAACTCAGCCTACGAACGCTACCTCTGTTCTCAGTTGGTATGCTGCTGCTAAGTCTGGGGTGGATCGCGCAGAGTAATATGCTGGGCTGGCTAAGCCTGCTTATTTTTGCCGCTCACTATGGCCTCCGTGTCTTTCGCCGCGGCCTAATCCGGCCCGTCTTTACCATGAAAGCCAGTGTCAACCTGACTTTGGCTACCGGGCTCTCGCTGCTCTTGCTGTACAGTAATCGTGATTTCCTTCTCGGCCAAGCTAGTGTCATTTTTTTCCTGCCATTTCTCACCGCCGCCGTAGTCGGCCTGGTCAATATCCCCTTCTGGTTAAAAAAACGCGCCATTATTCGACAGGCCACTCGAAAAAGACAACAACTTACTTCTCTAACCGTTATCGGTATTACCGGCAGTTTTGGCAAGACATCTACTAAATATTTTTTGGAAAGCCTGCTGACCGCTGTCGGGAAAAAGGCCCTCGCCAGCGCCGAACATCGCAACGCTGAACTGCCGGTTGCCCAGGATATTCTGGCCAGATTAAAACCAGCGACTGAACTGTATGTTGCCGAGATGGGCGCCTATCGACGCGGCGAAATTGCTGCGGTCGCGCGTCTCACCCAACCTCGCCTTGGCATCTTGATCGTCTTAGGCAATCAACATCTCGATTTGTTTGGTTCGCTTGAAAACATCGTGGCTGCCAAATGGGAACTGATACAAAGTCTGCCAAGCAATGGGGTTGCGATTTTGAATGCCGATGACCCAAAGCAGGTAGCCCAAGCCAGCACTCACCCGCCACCGTGTCCAATAATCTGGTATTCTACCCAAAAACCAGCTACTGTCTGGGCTGAAAAGATTGTCATTCATCCCGCACACCTCACCGCTCGCTTACATGTAAAAAACGAAACGACTGCTATTGAACTCCCGCTCGCCAGTGAAGCTTTGCTACAAAACGTCATGGCTGCTATTGCCGCCACAACGGCACTCGGTATTTCACTAACCGAACTAAAACCACATCTCGCCCGCCTTAAACCCTATCCCCGCACCATGGAAATAAAGCGAAGCACAAGCGGGGCCACCATCATTGATGATAGTTATTCCGCCAACGAGGCCGGCGTACTGGTCGCGCTGCGGCATCTCCAGCGTTTCCCGCAAAAAAATAAAAGCATCGTGCTCGTACCGCTGATCGAGTTGGGCAAAGAATCCAAAGCCGTCCACGAAAGAATTGAGGCGGCGATTGCCAAAAGCGGTGTTAAGGCTTACGTCTATAAAAGTGGATCAGATCCTAGAAAACTGGCGTCGACGCTCAAAGAACAGCTGACGGCCGATTCAGTTGTCCTGCTTGAAGGCCGCCTACCAGATGTGGTACGCCAGTCGGTGCTATGACCCGCCCCATTGCTATCTCGCTTTCTCCCAACGCTGAAGCTGATGATGTTGCGCTGGCGAAGCAACTTTTGTTGCGACCGACAACATGGAATGATAACAGCCCCCTTCAAAAAGCAACGACCGCTTTTGAGCAATTTTTCCCTAACCATCACGCGACACTTCTCACCTCTGGCCGAGCTGCTCTTTATCGCCTGCTCACCGCCCTGAACATCAGCTCCGGCGACGAGGTTATTCTCCAGGCTTTCACCTGTAGCGCGGTACCAGCCGCTATCCAGTGGACTGGCGCCACGCCTATCTATGCCGATATCACGCCCGGTACCTACAATGCCGGCCCGGCTGATATCGCTAAAAAAATCACGTCTCACACCCGGGCCATTATCGCCCAACACACCTTTGGCATTCCCGCCACGATCACGACCCTGCAAACTATTGCAAAACAGCACAAACTACTTCTGATCGAGGACTGCGCGCATGCATTGGGCAGCCAGTCTGATAACAAATTATTGGGAACCTTCGGTGATGCCGCTTTCTTCAGTTTCGGTCGCGATAAGATGTTATCCTCGGTATTTGGCGGGGCAATCATCAGTCAAAACAAAGACCTTATCAAAAAAATTACTACCCAAACAAACCACCTACCCCGCGCTCCCCGTTTCTGGATCGCCCAACAACTAGTACATCCCTTTGCCCTTGCCGGGTTGCTGCCGCACTACTTCTCTCACGCGCTCGGCCAGATGGGCTTAGTTGCCCTGCAACGCGTGCGTGCCATAAGTAAAGTGCTCACCCCGAGCGAGAAGAAAGGTGAACAGCCGCCCCATCTCCATTATCGCTATCCGTCTGCATTAGCTGAATTACTAACCCACCAACTCGAGAAATTACCACGTTTTACCGAACGTCGCCGGGAAATTGCTACCCGCTACCAGCAAGCTTTAGCCGGTAACTCACGCCTGACCTTGCCCACTGTTCCGCCGAACAGCCAACCCGCCTGGCTACGTTATCCAATACTTGTTGCCGACCCAGTCAAGTTACGACAGCAAGCTAAACAAAAACACATGCTGCTCGGTGATTGGTACGACAAGCCAATCGCTCCCCACGATGTTGACCAGCGTGTGTTTGGCTACATACCCGGTTCTTGCCCAAATGCCGAAGCCGCCGCCACGCGCGTTATCAATCTTCCAACCTATCCACTACTGATCAATGAGCAAGTTGAACAAGTGATCACCTTTATGCAAAACAATGCCTGATATCAGACAAATTGCTGATCAGCAGCAATGGAATCAGTTTTTACTACAACTGAACCCTAATACCTTCCTGCAATCAGCCGAGTGGGGCCAATTACAAGCGCGGCACGATGCTGATGTGCACTATCTTGGCATTTTTGAAGAAGAAAAAATTATTGGCGTCGCCTTGGTTCTAGTAGTGAATGCCAAACGCGGGCGCTTTTTGTTTTGCCCGCACGGGCCACTGTTGGCCGACGAAGCTACTACCCGGCTTCACCTGCCCGCCTTTATTAGTCATTGCCGTTCGCTTGCCCAACAAAAAAAAGCGGTGGCCGTTCGTATTGCGCCACTGCTACTCACCACACCCGAAAACACTACTCTTTTCCAGAGTGCCGGTTTTCGGCCCGCCCCGCTGCATGTACACACCGAGCTAACCTGGATGCTGGATCTCAACCAGGCGGAAGAAAAGTTGCTGCAAGACATGCGTAAAACCACTCGCCAGGCTATTCGCCGCGCACTCGACTCTCCTCTCGCCGCGGAAGTAGTCACTGACATATCGGCCGTCGACCGCTTCTGGCCACTCTATCAGGCAACAAAAACGCGCCACCGTTTTGTCCCCTTCTCCAGAAAATCCTTACGGGATCAGTTTGAAATTTTTAGTAAAACTAACCGCGCCTACGCCGTCATAGTCCAACATGAAAACAAAGGCGTCGCCGCCGGACTCTTCATGCAATTCGGAAATACTATTTTCTACCACCACGGCGCATCAACAAAGCTTCCCGCTAATCTACCCGCCTCTCACCTCGTTCAATGGCGCTCAATTCAAGAAGCCAAAAAACGCGGCGCCAGTCGCTACAATTTTTGGGGTATAGCTCCGGCCGACAAGCCGAAACATCCCTTCGCCGGTATTACCGTTTTCAAAACCGGTTTTGGCGGCTATGCGCTGGACTACATGCATGCCCAGGATCTGCCTTTGAATTTAAATTACTGGAAACTCTGGACCATCGAAACCTACCGTAAATTCAAACGGGGGTTTTAGTTTCATCAGTTTTCTCCCCCTGCTACTCGCTCTGGTATCAGATCAAATTCCCGAGCTGCCAGCAACCCCGCCAAAATCCAGAAGGCGGCGTTTGTTGGGAAAATATCCCAAATATCAATAAAGAAAGCTTGAATAATAAAAGCTGCCAAGAAACCGAACGTCCATAAGCCAAGAATGCGCCGCACTGTCTCTTGTGCCTGTGCCGCCTGCCAGGCTGATCGTGCTAGTCGCCAGAACAACCAAAAATAAATTAACAAACCAAACAACCCGAGCTCAACAAATGTTTTTAAGTACTGGTTATCGACCAGTGTTGCATCTTTGGCTCGTTGCACTGCCCGCGCTTCACCCAACACTACCTCACTTCCCTGCAAATCTATAACTCGAAAATTCTGGGTTACGACGTCTCCCAATCCCTTCCCAAATAAAGCCTCACTGTTCGATACCGACGAAAGTAAACGTGCTAAAAATTCCAATCGAATTTCATTGCTGCCATACGTCGGATCAAACGAGGAACGCAGAAACGTTCCCGCCGACGTCATAAGCAAGAAAAATATCACAGTTACGATTATCGCCACTGATCCACTAATCAACCGTTGCCTTTTCCAGTACGGCTGCCCACCGTAGCTCCGCCAGCTGGCGGAGCGTAGGCGGGCCACAAACATGGCTATCACCGCTGCCACCAACCCCAACCAAACACCGCGTGAGTATGTTAAGTAAATCGACAGTAAATTGCCCAGCCCCAAAACAGCTGCCATGAATCGCGCCCGAACATCTTTTATCTGTAAAAACAAAGCCAATAGCAGTGTTACGACTAAAACCAGATACTCGCCGTAAATACTCGGATGCACAAAGGTAGCCGAAAGCCGCGGAATCCAGATAGAGCGCTCCGGGTCAAGCCGTAGCACGGCACTGTCGGCTGCCCAAAGCCACTGATACGCCCCCAGCAACAACACGGCAGTGGCTGATCCCAAAAACCACCATAACCGTTCGCGCCAGATCTTTGATGACGTCGGCAAATAAGCTGCTACCACATACAACAAGGGATAGAGCAGCAAATCACGCGCCCGCACGATACCAAGTACCGGACTGTCAGCTCGTGCCACACCCAGCAGCACCCACGCCCCCAACAAGAGTAGCGGGAAAATCAGCTCGAGCCGTCGGTAGGGTAGCTGCTTCGTCAGTAGCGGATAAATAAATAGCCGCGCGGCAAGAGTTAAAATAATAACGTCCTTGACCAGAGTAATATCATCAAGTGTTTGAGTGGCTTTAAGCAGTGGCAACAATGGCGCCAGTACAACAAGAAACAGAAATCCAGGCTCCGGTTCTTGCCACGCCCACCAGGCTACTAAAACAAACAACAAGCCAGCCAAAGCCATGTGCAAGCTAATACCTAAAGCCACTACTGACAGCGCAGCTAGTACCACCAAACCCCACGCATAGGCTGGGCTAAGCGTTAAGTCGCGCATAGTTCTTTCGTTTAAAAAAATAATGAACGATCGAGGCCGGCAAGGAGAGTAAAACGGCCACCGAATAGAATAAACTCAAGATAAACCGGGCCAGAATCGAGTGATGCTTCGTAACGTAATACATTGCACTATTCAAAAACGGAACGGTGCGGCGCACTCCCAGTAATTGATTAAAACTCACTCCCCCATAGTGAACGATTTCACCAGCCGGTTGATACCAGACCTCCCACCCCGCTGCCTTCGCTCGTTTACAATAATCCACTTCCTCAAACCAGATCCAGAAATTCTCATCCAGAAACCCAATCGACTTCAGCACCTCGTCTCGAATCAGGAAAGCCGCTCCCATAACCTGATCAACTCGCTGCGACCGCTCATAGTTAAAATCGGTCTGCATATAGCGCTTCCAAAAGGGCAGGTTTGTCCAAAGGCGGCTAAGCTTCAAGAAAAGCCATAGAAATACCGCCAACGTTGGAAAGCGCCGCACCGATGCCTGAACACTCCCATCCACATTCAGCAGTTTTGGCCCAACAATACCCGCCCGCGCCTGGCTATCCAGTACAGTTAACAGGGTACGAATCGCACCGGCTTTAACTTCAGTATCTGGGTTAAGTAGTAATACATGCGTTAACCCGGCCGCCTGAATTTTTTGCAGCGCCACGTTATTGGCCCGCGCAAAACCAATATTTTTGGGCAAGCGAATAAACTCAGTCAACGCGCCCGTGTCAATCGCCGCCGCTTCTTCAAGAGAACGGTCGCTCGAATTATTATCCACTACCCATACTTTTTGGATTAACGCTTTATCGGGCAGATGTGTGAGTGACAACAAACAGGCCGCGAGCCGCTTCCCCGTGTTCCAATTCACGATCACAATCGACAGCATATCACTGTGTTAAAACACGCAGTGTTGCCCGCGCCGTCTTTTCCCAGGTAAATTCAGCTGCCCGCTGCCGGCCCCTTGCAATAAGCTCGCTTCGGTGTTGTCGCGCTCGCTGAATCCCATCGGCGATTGCTGGCACACTGGTTGAATCAACTAAAACCGCCGCCTCACCGGCCACTTCCGGTAACGACGAAACAGTACTGGTCACCACTGGACAACCAGCGGCCATTGCTTCCAGTACTGGCATTCCGAACCCCTCGTATAAACTTGGCAGGACAAACACTTCCGCATGGGCATACAAGCCCGGCAAGTGATCATCGGCCACCGGCCCCAATACCTTAATTCGCATATACTGTGGTGATTGCTTGATGCGCTGTAAAATCGGCTCCTGCAACCAACCGTGGCCGCCAGCAATAACTAAGTGAAGCTCACGATCCTGTTCGGCCAGACGCTCAAAAGCTTCAACCAACCGAACAATATTCTTGCGTGGTTGAATCTGCCCAACAAATAAGACATATGGCTTTAAGGTGTCAGGAACTTTAGCTTCAGAGTTCCTGACACTCTGCGAGAATCGTTCCAAGTCAACACCATGATGCACCACCGAAACATTTTTACCCCGCCCATAAAATCGGTCTAAATCATCCGCCGTAGCGTGCGACACGGCAATGATCCGGTCAGCTTCACGCGCCACCTGAGCCGTAAAAAGGTGCAGTAAGGCCCAATCTTTGAAGGTAAAGAGCTCCGGGTAATAATGAAAAGCCAAATCATGCACTACCGCCACTGTTTTCATGCGTGGCCGGATAATCGGTAATTGCTGAATCGGCATAAATAAAACGTCAGTGCGCCCACAATACAAATCAATCGGCAGTTTTGTCTGCGTCCAGTACTTTGGCCACGGTGAGCCATACGGCGCACACGGCCCAAAGAGGCGCCACGTGTGATCCGCCGCTAGCTCCGGTAAACGAGCCGCTAGCTCTTTCGTGTAACGGGTCGTGCCGTCGGCCCGATTCGTACACAAGTCCGACACATCAAAGGCTATTTTCATACTACTTTCCCTAACAGGATAATAGCCTGTTGCACTCGCTGCTCCCATGTGTGCTCCTGTGCCAATGCCCGGCGTTGTTCACCCTGAGCGAGCGAAGCGAGTCGAAGGGCTGTCTCAATATTTTTTTCGAATTCTTCGGCTGAGTCTGCATACCCAATCAGCGTTCGATACTCCTTGAGCTCCGGCACACCCGTCACCACCACCGGCTTTCCGGTTGCCATAAATTCCCAGAACTTTAACGGAAAGCTGGCCGCGTTATAAGCGTTGGAACGATACGGAATAATGCATACATCGAACCCCTGTACGTAGCTCGGCACCACCCGGTGGTCAACTGATCCAAGAAGATGAACGTTTGACAAAGCCTGTAATTCTTCCAGTAACGTATTGCCGTGATCTAACACTGGTTCACCCACTAAAGCAAACTGCCACGCTGGCCGCCGCCGTGCGACCTGTAACAATAACTCAAAGTCAATTTTGTACCCATCCAGCGCCCCCACGGTACCAATAACCGGTTTTGGTAAAGCTGCAATTTCTGGCGCCACAGCAACAGATTTAAGAAAAGCCGTGACATCACCAGCATTTAACAATAAATTAACATTCGAATGCTGATGACGTTTCAATTCAAATAAACGGCGCGACGTCGTCAGAACTAATATCGACCGTTTAATAATAGCTGCTTCCTCTTCTTGCACCCGTTGCGGATTGCGGTCTACTCCCGCTTGCGCCCCATGATCATCCACGCAGTCATACACCACCGTTGCCCGCGGCCAAGCCGATAAATATTCCGCCGCTTCCGTGTCATATAACCACAACACCAGCTTTTCTCCGTGAAAACCGAGCCACCACGCCCACGCCTTTAAGCACCAACGATTAAGATAGTGATTAAACCAGGCAATCACCTTCACTTCCCGCGAACCGGGTATCAAATTCCATTGTGCCTTGATATATAACTGCTTCCCGCGCTGGCCGTACCACAGCCAGTGTCGCCAAAAGCCGGGCTTAAACAGTGATCGGGCGATCCACACCCGCGGCTCGACATACAACACAGGATAATACTCACTGAGGCGCGTCATCATGTGCTGTCGGTTGGTCCACGCCGCCAAATCGTACGGTGCCCCGGCAAAGCAAATAATTTTTGTGATGTCTGTTCGTCGTGGGGTTATCCGGAGCCGCTCAAAAGACAATAGTTTCTGTCGATGTGATTCCCACAAAATATAACCAGCCAGCAAAGCAAATAAAATAATCCGGGCAGTTAACCCGGGTTGCGTAAATAACCAGACCACACTACCCGCCAGCGCGATCAGAAAAAACATAAGATGCGGCGTTAGCAACTGCACGGCAAATCGCCGCTTGGCCACGATCACCATGGTGATATAGGCCGCCAAAACGCCGGCCAGCACCGCCAGCGTTGCTAAAAAGGAATCCGGCTGCACCCAATATAAAAGCCCAATCGGTACAACTGTCACCACCCCCATTAATCCGTAAATAAGTGCTCGTAAGCGCGACTGATCAGCTGATACAAACAAGCTACTAGTTCCAATATCAGTCAGGGCATACAAAAAGAAGGCAACGGTTGTTACCAGGATTAATCGCTCCGCCGGCAGATATTCGGCCCCAATCACATACTGTAAAATCTCCGGTGTGAAGAACACAAGCACCAGCGTTAAGCTGGTCATGAGCAGTAACACGCGCTGCATGTTCCGTTGCACGACCTGACGAAATTCGGCCTGTTGCGTGGCAAACAACGTGCTCATCCAGGCCAAATTTACTTCCGACAAGGCGGCCGCAATAATCGTCAACTTCGAACCAAAGGCTTGCGCTACATTCAACGAACCCAATTCTTCGGCTGCCAGCACCCCTCCGAGAATCAGAATTGGCAAGCGTTGCCAGGCCACAAATAATATGCGCGACAAATACATAAACGCCCCAACGCGCATAACATCACGGCCGTAGTGCTTAATCTCCTGCCATGTTGGCACACGCAGATACCCCCGCAATTGCCGCCCCACTAAGATACCTAATAACAACACCATCGCCGCGGTCGTAACAATAACCGCCCAGAAAAATCCCGACACGCTGGCCTGCCATGTAAAATAACCAAACACCGCTACATTCAGCACCGCCGTAATAATTTGCACGACGTATAATTCTGTAAAACGCTTCAAGCCGGTCAGGGTCGCTCCCAGCACATCCTGTAACCCCTGTAACACCAACACCGCCGCGTACAGTTGCAAAAAGCCAACAATTTCCGGTCGATGATAGAGCTGGACGGCTATCATCGAGGCAAAACCAAAAAGCAGTAATGACAGTGGTAAGGTCACCACTTGTCGGGCCAGATTAGATACCCAGAATACTTTTCCGATTTCACTTTTCCTGCTTCGCACCGCAATCTCGCGGATTGCCCCATCAACAATGCCCAAATGTTGCGACACACCAATGAGTGAACCAATCGACATCACCAACCCAACCAACCCATACTCGGCTCGACTAAGAAGGCGTACGACGATGACTACCTGCACAATCCCCAAAGCCATCGTAATACCCTTGGTCACGAGCGAAATAAACTGTGTTCGGGCTAAGTCCATATTACTGAGAGAGGGGGTGGGAGCGACGAGCCAAAATCTGTTCTGAAACCACCGCATCAATCACACCCTTCACCAGCAAAATCCGCTTCGGCCAGCGAAATTCCTCCCAGGCCCGCTTTTTCCCGGCCGCCCCAAACTTTTTTCGTTCCGCTTCGTTATCCAAAAGATACGTCAGCCCTGCGGCCACCGCGGCCGCCGTCGGCTGCACTACCAAACCTGTCTCTTTATGAAGTACTGCCTCCGCCACACCACCACTAGCTGTTCCCAACACCGCCAATCCAGCTGCTGCTGCTTCAAGGTACACAATCCCGAATCCCTCCACTAAAGAAGTATCGGCTCGTGGCG